>NZ_CP150887.1 GCF_038050375.1 Okeanomitos corallinicola TIOX110
ACAACGATGGTGTTTTTATAGTGACGATGCCGCACAATCCCTAGATAAATATTTAAAATACTCACGACATCAAAACGTAAAATCTTCTAGAGATAACTCACATTCCCAAAATTCTACCAACGCATTGTTCACAGCACAACATCCAGTCACACTCAAAATCAGTAGAATCAGCTATCACACATTACATGATTATTGGCGACAAATAACCAACACATATCCGCAACTTCAAGGAATTCGTATTCACGACTTACGGCATACTTATGCTACAGAAAGAGTAGGATTAATCAGCATAGAAGAATTACGTTCATTAATGGGACATGAAAGCATTCAAACCACATTACGTTACCAAAAAGTGACCTCACAAAAAGCCGAATCAGCCGCCCGTCATGCCTTGAATATCCTCATCCAATCAGAAACTAAAAACTAATAAAATCTCCTCAAATTGGTAATTATCCACCAGAAAATTCTACAAAAAACAGCCTTTTAAACTCATGGCAAATTGTCTACCCCAAAGAAGCTATAATACTCTTTGGTTGGAAACTGAGGGATAAAAACATTTACGGAGAATTAGGGTATCATATATAACTTTTATCCGATAACTGAAAGGGTTTTCAGGAGGCAGGAGATAGAAAGCAGAACGCAGGAGTAACCCATGTTGTTAAACGTAGAATTGAAGCAGGGATGCTTTGTATTGAACTTCGTGCCGCTTCGCTAACGTGGCACTCTCACTCGATACAATTCTTTTTTAAAACTGGGCTTTAAACCCAGAACTAAAGTTGTTATTTATACTTCTTTACTCCAGCCAGACAGCCCTCTGCTTGCCCTGCCTCCTTTGCAAGTCTCAGTATATTTTCAAAATTTCCACCCAATCATATATGCTTCAAATATCACTTAAATGACATCAATTGACCGTACTGCTTACCCCAAATTTAAACAATTTCCTGACCCCAAAGAACTAGCAGAACTGTATACCCCAACAGCCGCAGAAATCAAATTTGTCAAATCTAAAACCAAGAGTCATGAAGGATTACTGCGGTTAATGGTGATGTTAAAATCCTTTCAACGTCTGGGATATTTCCCTCATCCTGAACAGATCCCAATTGCGGTAATTAAACATTTACGGTCGTGTTTAAAATTACAAGACTCAGTAAAAGCAATACCCTCCGAACGCCAGCGGCACACCTATAAAAATATTATTCGGGAATATTTAGGGGTCAAACAATATGATAAAACCGGACAAAGATTAATAGCCACAATAGTTGCACAAGCTGCCCAAATTAAAGACCATCCTGCGGATTTAATCAATGTAGCAATTGAAGAATTAGTTAAAGAACGATACGAATTACCAGCATTTAGTACCCTTGACCGATTAATTCGCCACATTCGTTCAATGGTCAATAATCGGTTATTTGCACTTTGTTCTCAAGGACTTTCAACTACTGAACAAACTTATTTAGACAAATTGCTCGTGGTGATAGACAATGCGGAGGAAGATGAAAATGCCACCCTGAATTTACTAAAATCGCCACCTAAAAGTGCCAAACTAAATGGGATGAAACTCCTGCAAAATAAGTTTGATATGCTCATGACTTTTGGAGATGCCAAGCGATTACTACAAAATATTACTCCTACCAAAGTTAGACATTTTGCTGCTTATGCTAGAACTTTAGATATTGCAGAATTTCAAGATATTAATTTACCCAAACGACGAACATTGCTATTATGTCTATTGTACGAAGCACAGATAAAAACTCGTGATTATCTGGTGGAGATGTTTATCAAACGTATCCTGAAGATTCAAAATAATGCTAAACAAAGATTGCAGGAACTACGAGATAAACATCTGGTAGAAACATCAGAGTTGTTAGCGACATTGGGACAAGTATTACAAGCATCCAAACAAGCCAAGGAAACCCAGGATAATGCGGTATTTGGAGAACAGGTGCAGTCAATTTTGGATGAACATGGTGGTGCAGAATTGCTGATGCAAAAATTAGATGAAATTGCGGCATACAATACTAACAATTATTTACCATTAATGTGGCGGTTTTATGCTGCCAACCGCAAAGCACTATTTAGTTTAGTGCGGTCTTTGGATATTCTCTCTACTTCTGCGGATGAATCGGTGATTGAAGCTTTGAAATTTGTGTTGGATAATGAACACAAACGGGCTAAATATTTACCTTGTGATATTGATTTGGATTTTATTAGTAATAACTGGCGGGCGTTAGTTGTAGCAGAAATTGATGGTGCTGATGTTTTGGTACGTCAGCAGTTAGAGATTTGTATCTTTTTCCATTTAGCGGCTGAATTTAAAACGGGAGATGCTTGTGTTGTGGGGTCGGAAAGCTATGGAGATTTCCGCGAACAATTATTAAGTCCTGTTGAGTGCGAACCTTTAATAGAGGAATACTGTTGTTTAATTGGTTTTCCTGCTAATCCAGCAGATTTTGTAGAACATTTACGTTTTTGTTTTACACAAGTGGCTGAGGAAGTAGATAAAATTTGTGCTGTTGATAAACAATTTACTATTAATAAAGAAGGTGAGCCGGTATTAAAGAAAGTGCCATCTTTAACCCAACTCCCAGAGGTGGATTTATTGGAGTCTAAAATCCGGGTGCTGATGCCGGACCGGAGTATTTTAGATATCTTATGCAATGTTGAACATTGGTTAAATTGGACTAGACATTTTGGTTTGTTGTCGGGAAGCGAAGCCAAAATATCTGAGCCGGGGGAACGTTATATTTTTACTACGTTTGGTTATGGTTGTAATCTTGGACCTAATCAAATGGCTCGTCATTCGGGGGGTATGGTGACTGCCCATGAGATTTCTTATACTAACCGTCGCCATGTTAGTGCTGCCAAGATTGAGGCGGCAATTCGGGATATTATTAATGCTTATAATCGGTTTACTTTACCGAATTGTTGGGGGACGGGGAAAAAGGCGGCGGCGGATGGCAGTAAGTTTGAGATATACGAAAATAATTTACACAGTGAGTATCATATTCGTTACGGTGGTTATGGTGGTATTGCCTATCATCATGTTTCTGATAAATACATTGCTTTGTTTACTCACTTTATTGCTTGTGGTGTTTGGGAAGCGGTTCATATTTTGGATGGGTTGTTGAAGAATACTTCGGATATTCAGCCTGATACGTTGCACGCAGATACTCAAGGTCAGTCTGGACCTGTTTTTGCTATTTCCTATCTTCTGGGTATTAAGTTGATGCCACGTATCCGTAATTGGCAGGATTTAACTTTTGTGCGTCCTAGTACAGATGTGAGCTATCAGCATATTGAGCCGTTGTTTAAGGGTGTGGTGAATTGGAGTTTAATTCAGACTCATTGGTCTGACATGATGCGGGTGGTGCTGTCAATTAAGGCTGGTAAGGTGATGCCTTCGACGCTATTACGTAAGTTGAATAGTTATAGTCGCAAAAATCGTCTTTATCAAGCTTTTCAAGAGTTGGGTAAGGTGGTGCGGACTATGTTTCTGCTGGATTATATTTCTAATGTTGCTTTGAGACGGGAAATTACTGCGGTAACAAATGTTGTGGAGATGTACAATGGTTTTCTGGATTGGGTGTTTTTTGGTAAGCAGGGGGTGATTACTGAGAATGACCCGATTGAGCAGGAAAAGCGGTTGAAGTATTTGGATTTGGTGGCTAGTGCGGTGATTTTACAGAATACGGTAGATATGTCGTTGGCGATTCAAAAGTTGATGTCACAGGGTGAGGTGATTCATAAGCGACATCTTGCTGCTTTGAGTCCTTATCTGACCAGGCATATCAAAAGATACGGTGATTATGTGGTGAATTTACGTAATGTTCCTGAACCTTTGGAGGTGGCGATTAATCTTCCACCTGAAATCTTTGAAATGTAGATACAGTAAGCGTTTCCAGACCATCTTGCAGGTTTTTACTCGTATCTCGGCTCAATACCCCATAGGCAATCGCCAAATACAGCAATCACAAAGTTAAAATTTTTGATTTTTTCCCTAAGACCCGTCCTGAAAAATCATCTCTTTTGGTATGAGAGGAGTGATTATTTCCACAAACTCATCTGGTACGTGAGCAAGTAACTTAATAATCAGTAGTAATTTTGTTTCAAAAGGCACTCTAGACAGAACTAGCTTAACCTCAGCCTCATCCCCAATATCATCAAGGGTTGTAGCCACATCTGCTGGATTTAACCTTTCCTCCCCTGCCAACAGGGGTAAAAACTGCTCTACATAGAACTGTTGGTTCTCACTCAGGGTTGCAGAAAAATTATTAATTTTGCTATATAAGCTATCTAATAGGGAAATTAATATTTTTTTCAGTGCCGTCCATCCCCCCATCTCAGCAGCTTCTTGGGATATTCTGCCTTGGGTGACACCTGCTAAAGAAGCGATCGCCTTTTGGGTTATTTTCGCCCCTGCCTCCCAAATCTGTTTAGCAGCTTGTACAATTTGGTACTGTAACCATTGAGTTTTGCTACCAGCTTCAGGAGTAAGCTTAAACGCTTCCGTTTCCTCTATTGTGCATCCTAGATAGTAGCTACTGAGGTAGGATATATCTGTGTTGGTGGTAAGATAAACCTTGATTTTTTGTTCTGGCCTTCTATTTGCCCTCGGTCTGCCTACTCCTTGAATAATTTCAGCCTGTACCAGATGGTTCACATACTTTTGGAAATTGGGATTATCTTTACTGGTATCAAAGTCCCCAGTCAGGATTGAGTATTTTTGGGCGATCGCACCCAAGTCTGGGTAAGGTGTACCAATACAAAGCAGTGCATCTACATTTATGTATTTGTTAGAACCACGATTATCTACATACCAATATCCCTGACCATCTTCCACACAAGCTAGATGATCAATAACTCCTAACCTGTCATGCTTTGACTGTAGATGCTTTGTAAGTGCTGCTATTTGTGTATGCTTCAACTCGGATCTATTCTTTCCACACAACCCTAGATCCGCGATATGCACAATCTCCAAATTAGAGTAGTTGGGCAGATTTTCCGAGATAACTAATATCTCATCTGAGTTAATACCCAATTCTAAAGCTACACTTTCACGGTTTGCTGTTGCATCCAGTAGAAATACTTTTTTAAACTTCCCTAATACCTCAACTTGTCTAGTGTTTTTAGTGGCAATAATCAGCTTATGATTTTTGATTCTGAAGTTACCAGGAACTAAATTAGCGTAAATTTCTAAGAGGGGAATGAGCCAGTTTACTGCTAAATCATCCAACATCTCATGAGAGTGTTTAGCAGCTTCTCTCAAGAATCCTACTTTTATAGTTCTGATCAGTTTTTTTGACATTCCCTCATAGTTGTCAAGTCCATCAGCATCTTCAAAAATCTTCTCCAAGTCGGGGTTTAATATCTTCAATTCGTTGATAATATCTGTAATCTTTGATAGATCAATATTGCCAAATATCTCCATTACTTCTTGATGGGGATAGCCATAATATGCTTCCTTGTGAGAATAGGACAAATATTGATGCAGTGGAGAGATAAAATCCTTAATCAATTCCCATACATCCGGTAATTCTGTGGCTATAGTTGTAACTGTTTTTTCATAGTCATTTAATCCCAGTTCAGTAACTTGAATAGGATTGACTTGACGTGAAAACTCATCCACAAAAGCAATAGAATTATCAGGAATATCACTAGGTAAACTGTCAATGTGACATCTGTTACTATTTGCTAATAAAGCATTTTTTCTATCTCTACGAAAAGTATTACCAGGAATATAAGCAGCTTCTTTACCATCTGGGTAATGACTACTGCAATTAAACTTATATTTGCAAGTAACGCACCCCGGATTCATAGAAGCTTCGCTGTTAGCTTCGTTCTGATAACCTTTGGATGCTAACTTTCTAAATAAAGGAGCGCGATCGCAATTTCCTTTTACATTGGGGACTTGTCCTTTTTCTGGCCAATGAATTGTAGGATTACCGTTAGGAGTCAATTGAGTTGAATCTGCATATAACCCATTATTTCTTACTGGTAAATCTACATAGTTAGATTCTATTGTTGATGTGGTTGGGTTTCTGTGGTCACTGCTGATATACCACAATTTAGCAGCTTTTAAATCACTTGGTTCTAATGTTCCTATATGATGAGATTTACCACTTCCAGCCGCAGATGTATCGAGAATGTATTTGTAGTCATGATATTTTTCATCTGTAGCTATTTCTTGGTATATTTTGTCTCTATCTTGAGAACTAAACCATATATCAACATCAGCAGGTTTATTATCTTGCTTTGGTGGTTCTTTGGTTTGTTTTCCAAAGCCTTTCAATGCTTTCTCGATTGGTTCTTTGGTTTGTTCCCCAAAGCCTTTCAATGCTTTCTTGATTGGTTTGACAATCTTCTTTATCTGTTGTCTAAAATCAAACCAATCATAAAACCGTCTTTCTTGATCTTCTCTCTCTCTTTCCTCTAGGTAGTCGTAGTTAGGGGTTGATTTTTTGACAGTTGGAAACCTAAAACCATACTGTTTAGCAATATGAAATAGCGTACCGATAGTTATACCGGAACGACCCCTAAAACTCTTAATTTTGGCGCGAATGTTCCAAGTAGTCCCCCTGATTGATGGACTCCAACTTTCTGCTATTATTTCAGCGTCACTGGGTCCATAATGCCCATTCAGTGCCATTAAGACTTGTAAACATTCTTGATAATTACCACTACCAGGACTGCGCGGGGGAATATAGCTTAAAGCTTGTTGAATCAGCTGATCTACGTCCCAATCATTTTTTTCTGCCTGATCCTGTAGCTGCTGACGACGCTTTTCTATTTCTGCTATCCGGCGTTGATATTCAATTCTTTCTTGATGAGCAACAGATATTGCCTCATCTATCCAAAATTGGGGTAAATAGGCATCAGGGTTAATTAATGGGAATGTTGCCTCTGTTGAGCCATAAAACACCCGTGAGGCATCTTTACAAGCGGGGTCATGGGGTAGCTGCTGCATGAGGTAACGAGTTAGTACCTCTACAGTTTCAGTACCCCTAACAAACTCAGGTAGTACGAATACTAACCGGAATTTATGCCAATCTGGTTTATGACTGGCTGTGGTGTAGATTAAAGCGCAATATTGCTTAATAAATGGATGTTTTAGTGCTTCGTCTAAATTTAGTTGATGTTGGTAGATTTTCTTTGCTTGTCTACCATCTGATTTTTCAATGACATTACCGTTAATGTCTACCCAAGCTCCATTAATCTTGATTGGTCTACCATTTTCATCGAGTGGATTATTATTTTCATCTGTCCAGATTGCGGAGTTGTCAATATCTAGTAGTACCCATTGAGAACCGATAATATTTTTTTTGCTTCGCCATTGTCCATCAAGTAAACCAGCACATAAGGCGTGTCCTGCTTTTACTTCTCTAGCAACGTCCCAAATTGTGCCTTTTGTATCTTGGAAGTTGGCTGCTAGTTTACGAAAATCCCAGTCTTTATTTTTACCAGTGGCGTTAAAAGCAAATCTGATTTTGTCGTTCTGTATAGGCTCTGGTTCTAATTTGGGTGTAAATTGAGGCTGTTGTACGGTTGGTGGTTGTAGTTCTGGCTGCTGTTTGATCTCAGTGGTAAATTGATCCTGTTTATCTGCTAAATTTTCCGGTTCAGCTTGGTTATCAAAATGCTGTGACTCTGTTGATTGTTGCGGTGCAGATGAGTTGTGGAATTCTTGCTGTGACATGATAGCCAATCCTCCAGTAATTGTGTTGGAGGAATTGGAGCTATTGGAGTTATCCCGTATTAGTAATCTTTTAAACGAATATTCAGAAATATAAGTAGATAGTTTTTCTGAATCGTTTTTTATTAGGATTTACGCACGACGTATAAAAAATATCTGTTTGATATTGTGATAGCTATGCTTACCGAAGGTGGTAGTAATAACAAATACACGTTAATTTTGCGTAAGTTCTAATTTATTCGTAAAATCAGTGTTCTTCTGGTTTTACATCTCAACTTTTTTGAGATAGGATTACTAACAGGGATATTTAAATTAGGCTGTCGAAACCCAATACCCCGCTCCAATTCCATGATGGAATGTATTTTGAAAACCTTGCTGTCCATACAGGACGTGGGGTTTTCGCCTTTTAATTTAGTTGCACGTAGCTAACCAAGATTTGATAAACTCAGTTACTTCATCTTCTTGAATAACAAACATAGTGCCTTTTCTTCTGAGAGCTAGAGTTTTCATGCTTTCCACCTCACTATAAAGGCGTTCATTGAGATTTGAAGCTTTTATAGTAGGATGCCACAAAACTAAAACTTTTGTGGTGCGTGTTTTTGTGGCCTCTTTTGAAGACATATTAAACAGGTTTCGGTTTTTGTTAAGCCACTTTTCATAATCTGCCAACTCAAGCAGTGGACAGGGTTTCCAAGTAGTTAAACCACCTTTATTCTTCTTTCTGACTTGGAGAATTTCTCTAGCTTCGTTGTATACTACCTCCCTATCTCCAAAAGAGCGAATGGAGATAAACAGGTGAGTTTTGCGCGGAAACCTGATAAACAAGTCAATAGGGTTCTGATCTTCAATTTTTAGTGCTGGAAAAACTTGTATTCCTTCGCTTTTAAACTCCTCTAAAAGTACAGTGGTTAATTTTTCCAGTCGTGCAATTTTCTCAACCCTGACCGATGGCTTGTAGGCCAAGCCAAAACGTGACCAACCAGCTGGACTTGTGCCTGTAGCGATTTCTGAATCACTAGCAGCTAGAACAGCAGGGTCAACGTCTTTCGCTTCCCTAAGTCCCTCTAAAGCCGCTTCGTTGTGCGGCGGTAGCTGAAAATCGGTAGGTGGGTCTTTCACGGTTAACATTGGCGACATTAACAATTAATGATGTGAAAATAGCACTTCTTTTTTAAATCCTAATGCCTAATTCGGCATTTTGAACCAATAGTTATTCAATGATTACTAAAAGGAATGCGTTTAAATAAGAGACTAAATCCTTAATAGAGATCAAACGTGATGAATTATATCTAACGCTTGCTCCCATAATTTTTGAGTTTCTTCTTGACTAGAAACACCTAAAAGCGATGTACACCAAAGTCGAGCATCTCTTTGTAGTCCTATTGAATACCAGCCTGAAAAATATCCAGGATTTTCTATTGGTGGTTGCGGATCACAGAGAGTTTCAATTTGTGAAACCGTTTTAAATTTTGTTATATAACAATTTTCTGTCCAGGGAAAGATAGGACTATTTCCTAAGATTATGGTTCTGTCGTAAGGACACTCTGTGATCACAGCTTGTCCTGGGAGAAATTCTGAACATAACTCTGATAAGTCTACGAACTCATGGTTGAAAGGATGGGCGCACATGATTTTCTTGGCTATTCCAGATGGGAATTTGGAGCTAACATCTATTGGTTCTACCTCACAGTAAAAATCTAAATACAACCATTCATTTGTTACATTACGGACAAATCGCAATCCCACTTTAAATTTAGGAAACCAGCCTGTGAATCCTTCTTGACAATGGGGTGTGTATTCCCAATCAAGATCCAATAAATCAAAATATGCTGCCCACCTCGCTTCTAGTTGTGATTTAAAATTTACTCCTCTATACTGAAATGCTTTCACTTTTTGAAAGTTGTAACTTGTTTTTTTGCGGTAATTATTCAAATAAGTTGACATATTCACCTCTATTGATTTGTTTTTAAGCTATTTTTTGAGGTTCTAATCAGTTTTTCTCGTTTTTGCTCACTAAATGACTCTGCATAGACTCAAAGTTCCCAATAATCTAGGGTTTGTGTAAATTGCTGCTTTTTGACTGGTTGTTTCTTGTCACTTAACAGCTGATTCCAACCAGCTTGACCGGGAGACACTCTTTTGGCCTGTGGTAGTTCAGCCAATAGGTCAGATATCAAGTCTTCAACTTTTTCATTATCTTTAACAGCAATGACCACTGTATCAAGCGAGTCCAAAAATTCTAAAGGTATTTGAGAGCGATAGCGAAGCGCTCCGTAGGAATCGCCTTTGGCAGTGCGATCCGCGTAATCGCTGAAAGCGGGCGTTTCGCCATCGCCTACACTCCAATACAATGTTGGTTGTCGTTTTCTCTTGTCAACAGTTGATTCTAAGGCAATAACAGAAAGAACTTCGATAGGGTCACTGAGTAAAACTGCTCTTGTAACAGTAGTATCCGTAGCAATCCAAAAACTACCGTTTTTTGTTGTTTCAGAGTTGAGAGGAATAGCAGTAAAATCACCAGTAGGTTCTAACTGTTTGGCAAGAGTTGGAACATCATCAAGCGTGCGTTCTACAAAAACTGGTTGACCTGTTTGACTGGGATACAGCCAACCCTTTTGATACAGTTCATTGAGCAGAGAAACGGGTAAATTGTACTGCTGGTTTAAGATTTGGCGTATTTGTTTCCAGTTTGCGGGTTTTGGTGTAGGTAAGTAATTTGTCTGTGTTGTAGCTGGTGTGACATTTTCAGCAATTCGCTCTGTTATATTTTCGATATCCTGATCATCCCGCACTACTTTTATTATTGGTGTAATATTTCCAACTGGTTGCCCTATTAGTTTTTGAATAGGCTGATCATCCTCCGTTGCTTTTCCTGTTGATGCAATATTTTTTACAGGTTGCTCTAGAAGTTGTTGGATAAGCTCAATATCCTGTTCTGTTACTACTGTTGATGTTGAATGGTCAGCAGTCTGTTGTTTTTGAATACGGGTTTTATTGTGTTTTCGAGAATCAACTGATACTTTATTTTCAGTAGTTTGCCCAATTTGAATGCGGTTGTTATCTTCTTGTAAAGAAATCAACGCTATGTTATTTGTTACATTTTTATCTGATTTAATTTGTTGTTCATCTTGTTGAGTTTTGGTGAATGCAGCATTGACAGTATTTTGCTTATTTAGTTTTGGTGTTTGCTTATTATCGTGTTTATCTTGATTGGATGTAGTATTTTCCACATTTCGCTTCATTAGTTCTTGGATGCGTTTATCATCCTGCTTAGGAATATAGCTAACACCACGATGCTTTTGTAAACCAGGAAAAGTGTATGCTTTACCTAGATGCGTACCACTGAAAGCTACTCCATCAAGTTGATAACTAATGCCTTTGACTTTACCTGTACGAGTATAACCAACACAGACATTAATACCTTGTTGTTGCGCTCTTTCTATTAACTCCGGCATAGTTGGGCGGTCATGGGTTACTTTATCAAGCGATCGCTGAAGTTTGACTCTTACGCTTTCCTTTCCAGTTCTAGCAAGCTGTCTGCGTTCACCAGTAGTAGGACTGTGTTTATCTTTTTCCCAGCTAGGTTGTACTGATTGTAGATTGTATTCTTTTTCTAATTTACGGATGATAATTTCACTTCTGGGGTTGTCCCACCTATCAGAGACTGTAGTTCCATCTAATTGAATGCGACTGGCTGCAATATGTGCATGATCATGAGTCCGGTCAGTGTGTCGCACTACAATATATTGGTTCATAGTGAAGCCCATTGCTTGTAGATATTTTTGGGCGATTTCATCCCAAGTATCATCATCTAAACTTTCGTGGTGAGGCAAGCTGAGAGAAGCGTGATAAACAGCCCTGCTTACCTTCGGATTTAATCTTCGAGATATACCAAATTCAGCCGCTAATTCCCGTGGGTTTGTTCCTTCCATATTCCCACCGATTTGTCTTGCTCCTTCTTTGCTAAAAAGGTAGTTTAGTAGTCCCCGGAAACTTTTACCTTTGATGTGTTTGCCGATCATATTAATTTCCTAGAAGTCTTTCTTTATACTCAGTAGTGTAGTGTTGGGAACTGGGGGAGTTGGTGGTTCAATCCAAGTCTTTCTTTATACTCAGCCGTGTAGTGTTGGGAACTCCAGTAAATCAAATATACAGATTCTGTAATCAACACAACTGTTTCTTAACCTGCTTCCTTATTATCAAAACAATGGGATATTTTTGATTTGGAAGTCCCGCAGTGGTGCTGAATTTACGCTTCATCCTGGATATCAGTAATTAAATCAACCTCCGTGATTTCTCGTCGCACTTGTCTTACCAAATTTCTCACCTCTTCTAGTAATGCTCGATCTACAACTACTGGTTCACCCATAAGTACCGATGTGTTAATAGCTTTAGTGATTTGATTGAGATTGTCGCCTATTTTCCCCAATTCCCAGTAAGTTTGGCCTGCCACTTTAGTAACACGCCTGGGTAATCTATGTTTGATAGTCTTGGCACGGAATAACTCTGCCATTGTCAAACTGTTTTCCTCTGCCATTCGTCGCACCTGTTCTTTTTCTTCTGGTGTAAGGCAGAGAAGAAATTTGATATTACGCCGTTTTTGAGGCATGGCTTAATCTTTGATAAACATATCTTTTATTTAAAGTTTGAAATATGTAAACCAAACAGTCATTAGCCAAGTGGATATTTTTTCTTTGGGTTTTACAACTGATGTTTAAACTGAATCCAGTTTTCGTTGAGTTTGATTTTTTTCGTATCGTCTTCCCCTCCGTCACGGTGGTTTACCTACTTAGGTAGGGGAACCGTGAAAGGAGGGCAAGTCTGTCGCTGTTTCCCTGAAAATTACAAAATTTTTTGTCATAGAAATATATATCTCGACATGGCTTGCTATGCCCCAAAGGTTTTTTTGGGCTACTCGAATCAAAAACTTGAGTGGCGTTCAATTGGCTCTCAGTTGGCATTTAGTTGGCACTCAATTGGCATTTATTGACCATTATTTTGTCAATAAGCCTTTTTATTGACAAGTTAATTATATACAAAGTGTACTTACTGGCGTTAGATTGGCGTTCAATTGGCTCTCAGTTGGCACTGAGTTGGCATTGAGTTGGCATTGAGTTGGCGTTGAGTTGGCACATTTTTGGAATCAAATTTTTTGAGCATAAAAGCAACGACTGGATCAACGGTTGTGAAAAAAATAGCCAACTGGATAAAAATTTTGGCAAAAAAATAGTCAGTAGATAGATAGGCATAATTTTTATTTGCATTTAACTTAAAAAGAATCCCCAGTTATTTAGCATAAGTCAGGATAAGTCAGAGAAATTTAGAATTAAGTCAGAGACAACTAACGTACTAAGATACTGGTGCTTTAATTAAAGATAACCTGCCACTTCCTTGACTAACTCGATTCTCTGGCGACGATCCATATCCAATATCTTTTCTATCAGATTTTCCCCTAGCACTTCATATAGCACTTCATAATTAATTATCACATTTTCCCCTAGCAGTAGCACTTCACAATCAATCATCACAAAAGTTGCATTCGTCTCCAAACAACTAATCAAGTTCAATATTCATAAACATTCACTTTCAGAATATTGGTTAGTATTCATGTTTCAGCCAAAATCATATTTTTATTATTTACTACCTGTCTTCTCATCGTACCTTAACCTACGACCGGGAAACCTGCGCTAAAAGCCTTGATTTCAGGGGTTTTCAGCTTATGCTAAAAAAAATCACTGAGAGGCAAATTAATCATGGCTGCTGCAATTACAACCACTGCTACAACTCTAGAGGGTCAAGCTTTTGAAATTGTTCAGGCACTTCAAACACTGGAATTAGCAATTCCTGAAGCCGACAGACCCAATCAGGTAACTATAGATACAGACTATGAAGCTCTTACCGTAGCTTTAGCAGTTACCATTCCTATTTCCTTTGTAACCATTGCTGCTGGAAAAATGGAAATTTCTGCTAACACTTACCTGTAGAAAAACCAGGGATAAATTTAAACATTTATCCCGTGTTAATTTTTACGTCATTCAACAAAAGGTTATTAAATCATGACAAGCCAAATTCACTATATCACCATTAATGGTAACGGGAGTAACTTTAAATATGCTTGGCGAGCGGCTAAAGGTAGCTACGGCACTTTAGCAAAGGAATTAGGTGTAACAATTGCCAAAGCTACCGAAAAAGGTCTAGTCTTTGGTGCAAATTCTCCCAAACCGCCTGAAATCAGCATCACTTACTACAAAAAAGGTAACTCTGGCGATACTGCAAGCACGACCAGATTCTGTGATCATGAAAAATTACAGAATGTTCTCACAGGTTCTTTAAAGGGTAAGAAACTATCAGTTCGTGGTAAATCTTACACTATCGTTTCTGTTTCTGGTTAATTTTTTTCACTTCTTAATTTTTTCAATGCCTATTCAAATCAGAATAGGCATTATTTTTTTCTTCTTTTCTTCTTACTATTTCTAACTTTTAAGTATTTTTCAAAATTAGTAACAGATTCCTCGGTAAACCACCAAACGCCATTATTTCTAAATGCTACCAACCGACGACGGATAAAATGATATCGAACAGTAGACTCATCAAAAAATAATCTCTTGGCAACATCCTCTAAAGATAAAAGATTACCTTTTTTGAAACCATTACATTTTATCCTTCGGGGCATTTTAGGAGTCATGTTTAATATTTTTTCACCCACTTAGGTTTATCTTTCTGTCTCCCTTTATCCCAAAATTTAACCAGCCGACATTCAACTTCTATCTGTTTCATGGGAACTTTTGTTTCTACTTTTCCTGACTTACTGAGATATCCATCACTTAACTTAGATGAATCTATTAATAATTTTGCAGCATCTAAAATCTTCATGCCTTCACTCTCGTTGGCTGCATGAATTGTTATTTTACTGTTGTCATTCAGCACATAGATTATTTCCCAATTACCCTTTTTATATTTAGGAAATGGAGAAGCATCAGGACCATGATCCTTGTGATGTGGAATTGTTAATGTGTATTTTGGAGGGTTATTCTCGCCGGGTTTAGATCCAACCTCTCTGAATTGATAAATTGCTTGGGGTCTAGAATGTTCGGGCCGTAATAGCCAAGAATCAGGGATTGCTACATAATTATCATCATTGTTTTTTGCTAAACAAGCGTCTCTGGAAAGGTTATAAATTGCTTCATAATCAGCTTTTATTGTGTCTGCATTACTAGATGATCCATCTTTATTAGCAATTGCTTTAACGGTAACTTCTTTTTCTTTGGGAGCAAATGACCCGTCATTTTGTTGCTCACATTCACAAATTTTTACTTTGATATCTACAAATTTCACATCAGCATCCTCTCCATTTTGTCCATCTTTACCATCAACACCATTCCTACCATTCAATCCGTTTCTACCAGGTAAACCGTTGATTCCATTCCTACCATTCAATCCGTTTCTACCAGGTAAACCGTTGATTCCATTCCTACCATTCAATCCGTTTCTACCAGGTAAACCGTTGATTCCATTCCTACCATTCAATCCGTTTCTACCAGGTAAACCGTTGATTCCATTCCTACCATTTAATCCGTTTCTACTAGGTAAACCTTGCTTACCTTGTAAACCTTGCTTACCTTGTAAACCTTGCTTACCTTGTAAACCATTCTTACCATTTAAACCTTGCTTACCTTGTAAACCATTCTTACCTTGTAAACCATTCTTACCTTGTAAACCATTCTTACCATTTAAACCTTGCTTACCTTGTAAACCATTCTTACCTTGTAAACCATTCCTACCATTCAATCCGTGTCTACCAGGTAAACCGTTGATTCCATTCCTACCATTTAATCCGTTTCTACCAGGTAAACCGTTGATTCCATTCCTACCATTTAATCCGTTTCTACCAGGAGTTCCCTGGACTACTTTAGTTAAATTAATGGTTTTAGGACGTTCGATTACTTTTACTTCCCTCTCAGTTTTAGTGTTAATTCTTTCAACTTTCTCAACTGTTCTTTCCTTCACAATCACATCAACAATAACAGTTTTACCTCGTTCACCTTTAGGTCCCGGTTTACCTTGATTACCAGGTTTACCATCTCTGCCATTTTTTGGAGGTAATGGGGGTAGTGGTTTCCCTGGATCACCTTTAGGTCCCGGTTTACCTTGATTACCAGGTTTACCATCCCTGCCATTTTTAGGCTGCAATGGTGGTAATGGTTTACCTGGATCACCTTTAGGTCCCGGTTTACCTTGATTACCAGGTTTACCATCCCTGCCATTTTTAGGCTG
This sequence comes from Okeanomitos corallinicola TIOX110, assembly GCF_038050375.1. NCBI lineage: Bacteria > Bacillati > Cyanobacteriota > Cyanophyceae > Nostocales > Aphanizomenonaceae > Okeanomitos > Okeanomitos corallinicola. Next base: position 15,965 of record NZ_CP150887.1, read on the forward strand.
CAATGGTGGTAATGGTTTACCTGGATCACCTTTAGGTCCCGGTTTACCTTGATTACCAGGTTTACCATCCCTGCCATTTTTAGGCTGCAATGGTGGTAATGGTTTACCTGGATCACCTTTGGGACCTCGTTTACCAACACTACCGGGTAAACCTTTTAATCCTTTTGCCCCTGGTAAACCTTTTAGACCTTGTGGACCGTTTCTTCCCTGTGGTCCGGTTCTTCCCTGTGGACCAGGCGTTCTTTCTAGGCTGTTAATTCTTCCGTTCAGTCCACTGACAGCCATTTGAGCCAACCCAACTGCACTTTCTAGACTAAATTGTCCTGATCTAATTTCATTAACTACATTTTTTAAATAAAGTAAATTTTGAATTAAATTTAATGCAGCCTCAACTTTTCCTAAAATCCCACTCAAACTAGAAGTTAATGCAGCTACTTTACCAGTGAGTGCTGCAACTGCTGAACCCAACGCAAGAGCAGCAGCAAGGGCAGCAGCAACGCCGACTAAAAACGCCTTCAAATTCTTGACTTCAGCTTGAACATTGTATGCAATCCCCTTGGCTACATCAGCATTGGCATCGGCTCTATATGCTTGAGCTAATGCTTGTCTAGCTAGTCGTCGTGCATACTCATCAACATTACTAGACTTCCTAGCTTCTAATGCTGCAATTCTAGAAATTAAATTATTGATTTGTGATTGTAAGTTAGATACATCTGATTTTGTAGCCCAATTACCGCCCAACGCAGATATTTGGGCAGATAAAGCTGCAATTTCTGATGAGATTTGTGAGCAGCTAGACATTATTATCTAATCCTTTGACTTAATGATTTTCTTATATTGGAAATAGAATTAAAAATAGAATTACAATCCAAACAACAATCACCACAATCTAGTGTATTGGGTGGACAGCATTCATATTCAATTATCTGTACAGAATTTCTATCATTGATATTGTGCAAGGATTCAATTGCACCGTCTATAATTTTTAATTTGATTGGTGGTGGTTGATTATTATTTATAACATCTTCATATTCAATACTTAGTAGTTCGTATTTTTGTCCGCTTCTAGCCCAAAAGATTGTCTCAGTAAAGTTGGTGCATTGACTGTCAGTATATTGTTTTATCTTATAACCAACTCTATAATTAGGGTTGCATTGTTGATTACTAAAAGGTAATTCCTCAACAACAAACGTTACTTGAGGGTTAAAAGCACTAGGGGAATTAGTTTGTTGGGCATAAGTTCCATTAACAAGTAATCTTCTCCTATCGTTTATCCAGTTAGGTGGTTCTTGGCATGATTGAAAAATGGAATAATTTTTTACCCTTACTTGACCATAAACGTTGTACCGTTTACATCCCTCAAGATAAGGATCAATAATTTCATAATTATAAATAGGATTTCTAATTAAATACTCGCCTAAATCCCATACTATCTTTTTACAAATCGCCATAACAAAACGGATAACTAAAAGTTATCCGATAAATTTACATTTTATTTTCAAGTTGTAAGACTCTGTAAGACAATAATTCGAGTTGTGTTAATATTTCGCCTTCTACCGTTAACGATTCCTTCAATTCTGATTTCATTTCACCCATTATTTTGAGAATGAAACCACCGAGCATAAGAAGAAATCCAGCTACTGCTATATCAATAGTCATCATTAGTATTCCTAGTATTCCTCTGGGTTGAAGGTTGTAAATGAATCTAGAGTGGCTAGATTCACATTAATTTGCCGAATAAGATAATTATCTTGATTCACGCCCCTGACTTGGAAGGAATCAAAGCCACGCTCGACGTAAACTGTCTGTGTTAAATCAGCATCAAAGTAACTTTGATCCAAATTCTCTAACGATTTGATAACTACTGCTGCTACTACTTTATCAGCAGTACAAGCGGGGTCAGTTAAGCCTAAATCTGCTTTATTGAGTGTAATAGTTGTAGCGGTTTGCGCTGCGTTTGTACCCAATACTTCCTGTAAGGTTCTTTCAGACATTGTTTTTTCGCAATTATTAATACTTTCTAAACATAGTTATAAATCAATACTGAAAAATTGGAAATATACATCTTTTAGGTAAAAGTTGTATATCCACAGATTGCGTGTAATGCCTGCTGTGATTATACTGTAGCTATCCTTTTGTATTAAGAAACAAAAGGATATACATATTTTGTTAGTTATTTTGATAAAACTGGTAAACATGAAAAATAATAGGCATGGACAAGCGACAATTTTTTCCAATCAAGATTATGAAAAAATAATTTCTTGTACGGTTGGTGAAAACCATAGGATGATTTTTCGAGTTGCCTATTACACTGGTGCGAGAATGGGTGAGGTGGTCAAGCTCAAAACCAGTGATGTCTACCAAGAAAGCGGTAAGGTCTTGGAGGTGATCACTTACCAAGCAGCAAGTACCAAAACCAAGGAAACCAGACAAGTGCCTGTTAACCCTAAGTTAAAAGAGTTCCTCCAGGTCTACTGGCAACTGCAAAAACCTGATCACTCTGGCTACTTATTCCCTGGCATGACAAAACATCTCCAGTTTCAATCTGCTGATGATGCTTTCAGACGTGCGATAAGATGCGCGGGACTAGATGGACTTGGATTTTCTACTCACTCATTCAGACGAACGGCGGCCACTAATTTAGCTAATGCTGGTATTGGTATTCCAGTGATTCAAAGGTTCACTGGACATAGAAGTTTAGGGAACTTGCAACGTTATATTGACTCCTCACCCGTTCATGTTGAAAAAGCTGTATTATGTCTTTAGAAGGCTACCAGTGAATTACCCCCAAAATAAAACCCCTAGCGAGTAGGGGTTTTATTTTGGGCTAATAATCGGAGCTAGTGATCGGAGCTAGTGATCGGAGCTAGTGATCGGAGTAATTTATTTCCATCCTTTCCAAAACCACCTTTGATAAAATTTTGAATCTGGAAAGGTGTCATATTTTGTGCGATCGCCCTCTCAATCATCTGCTTTCTAGATTGGGCAATTTCATTTTCGATGCAACCGCCCGGAATATGAACATGATAAATTTTGCGGTCATAGTAGCAATACCTGTAATACCAATATTTATTCCCGCTGCGGGTAACATAATATTCTTCTATCCATTGCTTTTTAGGTTGTTCTGGAAGATGCAAGGAGTTTTCCAGAACAGGCATAAATTGATATTCAACATCTGGATTTAATTTCTCCCACTCTCTCCATGCTTTGACAAAATCCAATCTATTTTCAAAGTCATCGGGGTCAGGTGGTTCTTGAGAATCATCATAAAAAAGTGTGGCTTGACCATTCTGATCAATCATGCCCTCGGAGTCTAGGACAATTTCCTCTAATTTGTCCCAGTACGGATCAGAAACATATTTAGTTTCAGGTTTATGAAATTGGTCAAGGTTAAAGAGTGTATTCATCTCTCACCCCCTTTTATACCTTTGGCATTAGGAGAGATAAAGTAAAATTGCTCCGACTTGTAGATACCACTGCCAATATGGCTGTACAAGAAACCATTCCAGAATATAAATTTAGGCAAGTAATTTCCAGAAATATGGTGATCGTACCAATCACCGTATCCATTGTGTAATCTAACTATCATTGGTAAATCCTGGTAAAAAATCAAAAATCACTAATTAAACAACTCGGATCTAAACCTAGCTTTTGTAATTGTTCTGTTAACCATTGCCTCCCTGTTGGTCTGTTATTCCATTCCGATGTCCATATATTTAAAGTCTGACTAGCTTGAGAAAATCCCACGTTGAAAAATGCACTAATTAGCTTGACGGTCTTTTCTCTTTTATTTTTCAAAACCTCACTTTTCTGTGGCAATTCCTTTGTAGTGGAATCTATAATATTGATTTGATCCGATTCACAAATGGATTTTTCAGTATCACAGCTTGCATCTGTCTGATCCTCTAAATCCATTTGATCATCGTGGTTAAGGTTGTCTAGTGCCTGTTGAAGATTTTCTACATCTAACCTATACTGAAATGTTCTGTCATAAGGTGTGTGTGGGTTATTCCGTCTGGAAATAAATCCTAAATCCACTAGAATATTTAATGCTTTTCTGATAGAATGAATACCGTGTTCACCCATTAATTCGCCGTGCAAAGTTTCTAATGTTTTGTAGATCCATTCCCTAGCTGTCTTCTGTACTTTCTTTAATTTGTTAGTCCAAAATTCAAAGATAGAAAGCAACTTAGCCGCTACAAAATTGTTAGTCAGTGTTAGGTACTCTTGCCTTAATAGTACCAATGGTGTTTTTTCTGGGTGATTTATTACAGAATTTTTCATGATGTTTTTGGGTACAAAAATCTGTCACCATCTAACAATTAGATGGTGTGGGATGTTCACTGGTTTTTAATGTTGGTTAGGTGTGTGGACTGAAGTCGTCTGGTAGTTCGTCAATCCGTTCAATCTTTAATTCACGGCACAAACTTTTTAACTGAGGTAGTGTTAATTTGACTTCGGTCTTTCCTGTTATCCACCTATAGTAAGTAGCGCGTGGAATACCGCACTTATAGGCGAATTCGTCTTGAGTAAGAGTTGTACGTTCAATCCTTAGAGCGTCCAATATTGAATCACTCTCCTGTTTGAGTTTTTTACTTTTTTCCATAGTATCATAATTCCTCCAAAATGAAGCATGAAATTGAGGCTTGAGAATAGTTGACAATCTCTGTGTGATGCTTCATAATGAAGGGTGAGAGATAACAACAAACCAACCCAGTGAACCTGGGAACTGGTAAACACTTGATTGGTTAGTAAAAGTCTCTCACTAATGATAAGCACCTGACATGGGAATGACTTTGTATCATTCCCTTTCCCCTTCCCACACTTGCCATAGATGCCCGTGGGAACTTGCAGGGAAAACACCTCATAACTAAAAACTGAATACCAATAACTAATCACTGATAATTAGCACTATTTAATAGTGTGGTGATGTCTGCGTTGTGTTTTTGACGTGATAACTTATCAATCAAAATCATGAAAATTTATGTTGATAGTAAAGGATGGATATTTGTAAGAATAGGCGTTACGTCTTTTATTTGTGGTAGTGCTTGTTCTACTTATATGTTTCCTTTTGGTTGGTTTGAAATAAATGTTAACAACGAATTCAACTTACGAATTACTCCAAAAGAACGTATTTAATCATGACAACAACGTACAAAAGAAGTCTCTATCTTTGGGACGTTTATCAGCTAAACTTTGCTGGTAAATGGATTTTGCTTGGGTCATTCAAAAAGCGGAATGACGCTGACCAATATGCCAAAATTATCAAAGCTAATTCTTTAAATCCAGTAAGGGTGGTATTTGCAAATGACTAATTTTATCAAATTACCAAGTGGTGATTACGTGAATTTGGATATGATTCAAGGACTAGAGTTCGACCCTGATAATTCGCAAATTGCAAGATTGTGTTTTCCTGAAAGTGATACAATCTTGCGCGGCGAAGATAAAGATTATATCAAGCAATTTCTTGATAGAAATTACGGTGAATTTTTTCAGATGCACTCACAGGATTATGCTGCTCAAATTTTAGGTTTAGGATATGCACTAGAAAAATTAGAAAAGCTATCAGGTGAGTCAGTGGAATCTTTAAGTCAAGAAATTATTTTGAAGGCTAATGAACGCGTTTCAAAATTATCGAAAAAATCAATTGGTTTAATGGTTCAACATTACCAAGAACAGGTAGGTGGTGGACCAGGAGGTAATTTAGTTAACGTCAAAATTCCGGCCTGATGAGTTCCCTTGACCCAGGAACGAAACACCCTTTTTAGGGTGTCGCCGGTTGGGTCCAAACCAACCAGCAATTAACAATTACAGTTTAAAGCTTTGAAAAAGAATTAAGCTTTAGCTTTTACAACTTCATAAGCTTGGCTGTAATTGTTATTGACTTTGAGACTGAATCAGGCTGTCACGGCCTTCGGGTGATTCCTAAGCGTAACTTTATTTACACCCTTTACAAATTATATGCGAATAGTTGGTTTAGATATCTCTAAATCATCGGTTTCATGCTGTCTACTTGAAAGCAAACCGAGTGATGTTAGAGAATTTTATTATGAGTGCAATTTTTATCACTTCCAGAACAATCAAGCAGGAATATCTGGATTACTGGCATTAAAGCCAGATGTGGCATTACTAGAACCCACTGGTACTAACTACAGCAAATTTTGGGTGCAACTTTTAACCCGCGCCGGGGTTGAAGTTAAATTCATCGGGCATAAAGAACTACGACGCTATAGAGAGACTCATTTAGGATTACCTGATAAAGATGATGATGCAGATTCTCTAGCCATAGCTTGTTACTATTTTGATTACTCTGGCGATCGCACTCGATTTGTTCGAGTTTTAGATCCGGTGGTTTCCAGAATTAGGGAATTAGTTCTTAGGTTAAATCATTTAAACAAAGTCCAGTCACCAATTATCAACCGGGCCCGTCAAGATTTAGCTTGGCAGTTTCCAGAAGTTGCGCTGGTCAAATCTAAGCGTGGTGTTTCTGGAAAAGTCCCATTACTTTGGGGATGGTTAGCAGGTGAAAGGAAAAGTAAAAAATATGATCTTCTTTACTCCCAAACAGCAGGTTTAGGTTTATCGGACTCGGTAAAATTTCATGCTCAAAGGATTTGTAGTTTGCAGCGGGAAGAGCAAATAATAGAGGATGAATTGGCTGAATTGCTTACAGACACTAAGTTTGCAAAATATATACAAGTATTCAATGAATTCGGTTTTGGCGATCGCCTACAAGCTACAATCATCAGCTTTATTTTCCCACTAGACAATTTTTTTGGGGATGACGGTAAACCGCTGGTAAAAATCCGTAAAGGTAGAATTTCTGGAAAACCTACCAAGCGCTACTTGAGTTTAAGAAAATTTCAAAAATCTTTAGGCTACGCGCCTACCCAAGAATCATCTGGTGATATTTCCAGAAATAAGGTTTCCGGTGGTAGTTCAATATGCAGACGAGCAATTTGGCAGTGGGTATTTAGTACGGTTGAACCATTAAAAAGTAGAAAATCACCAATAGTGAAAGAATTGGGGGAATGGCTTGATCAAGAGAAAAAATCAGGTAAGCCAGTAGCACTGGCCAGGAGTAGAACCGCAGTAAAAGCGGTAAAGCTGCTGTTTAAAAATTTGGTAGATGTTCTAGACTGAAGTTGTTAGGCAAACCAGAATCAATGTCAAACTTGATCGTCAGTTTTGACCCTGGTGCTTCCTTGACCAAGATTGTTTATGAACTAGCAACTGAAGGCAAACCATGTTTGATGACAATGGAACCAGAAATGCTGAGGTTGCCACAAAGTTCGATTGACGCTTATATGTCAAGTCGCAAGGGTCTAGAATCTTCTCATCCAGTAGATGAAGCTTGGGTATCTTGTACAGCAGACGGTGATACACAATGTACAGTAGTGGGATTTTTAGCACGTCAGTTTTCAGCATCCGCCAGACTAGATAAACTCAAGTACGAAACTTCCATTGACAAAGCTTTAGCGGTTGTTGGTGCGATCGCTCAACACAATAAACTGCCGAACCGATTTTCACTATCACTGACTTCACTGCTACCCTATGGGGAATATCAAAATCGTCAAGCCTTTGAAGAACAGTTGCGGGTTGCACTCAAAGATTTTAGATTTCGGGGTCAAAGGTTGCGGGTGAAGCTGGAACGATTCGAGTGTTTACCTGAAGGTGCAGGATTGGCCATGATTCGCCAACGCCAGAACGGTAAATCATGGTTCAACGCTCAAACCATTGCTGTGCTGATGTTTGGACATCGTAACAGTAGCCTTCTCTTATTTGAACGGGGCAAGATGACGGCGGGTTATACCAATGGATTGGGCTTTCACCAAATGGTCAAGCGGGTGATTGAACGCACATCTGGACAAGATGCCACTACTTTAACTGCTGCTATCTATGCAGCCGGTGCAGATATCACAGCAGATAACCAAGCAATTCGCGCTTTGGTCAAAAGCAAAGACCCAAAAAACATTGACTATGAGTTACAGATGATTGTTAATGCTATTGCTACTGCCAAAGCAGAGTATTGGTCTAGGCTTTACGACTGGCTGGAATCTACTTTACCTGCGGTGAATGAAGTGATTTTAAGTGGTGGTGCAGCGTTGTACTTAGAGCAAGAATTACAGGAATGTTTTGAAGAGATTTCCACGTACTGGGGTACAGATTTACAACAGCAGGTACAGGAAGCATTTAAGAATGCCAGTAATGATGATTACCATACATTTCGAGAGCAGGAAACTTTGTCCTTTAGGTTAATTGATGCTTTTGGTTTATTTATGCGATTTAGAGCGCAAATGGAGAAAGTAGCATGACTGCTAAGAAACAGCAAAAATATAATGATCATAATAGACGGTGCAATAGTAATGGTAATGGGCAATTTCCTCAAACAAGTGATACTGAAAAACAATATAAAAGTTTGAGTGTTAGACTTCGTGCTTACTCAAATACTGTTGATGGACATTTAATTACGTACTTACACCAAGGTAATGGACTTAGTACCAGCAAAGAAATGGCACTGCAAGCGTTAAGAATTTACTGGTTGCCATTAGCATACAAAGCACAAGTAGATGCAGGTGTAGGTATTAATGATCAAGAAGTACGTCGGATAAGTTTAATTTGTTGTCATGCTTTGGAGCAACACTTGGCTTATTTACGAATGGAATTAGGACTACCTAATAAATCAAGTGATGTTTTGCCTGTCAATCTAAGCACGATTGCTAATCCTCAAAACCTGGCCACTATGTTTTTAGATACTGGCAATTCCAGTAAAAATGATCATGAAAGCAGCAAATCTCAAGTAATTAGTAATAATAATCAGCCAAATGAGCGGATTGATTCTGACTCTTTCATTCCCGGAAAAGGGTCATTTCATGATGACAATGACGATATGTTCGCAGATATTTAATTATCCATTCAATACTGTAGCTAAACCCCTGAAACCCTATTGATATCGTCCCGATTTTATTGCGTTTCAGACCTTTTTTGTAAGATTGGCAATAGTATTGCAATTAAATCAAATTTAGTTAAATAATAAAGGAGGAAATAAAATGGCTGCAATTCACTTCATTGACGGTGAAAAAGGTGGTGTTGGTAAGTCTTTGTTTGCACGGGTAATGGTGCAATATTGCATTGACAATAAATTACTTTATGAATTGGTGGAAGCTGATCAAAGTAATCCAGATGTCGGTGCATTTTACCCTGACAATCATAAAACAGCCGTTTTTAGTGAATCAGAACGCAAAGCTTATGAAGCTGATGAAATCTTTGATTTAGCACTAGAAAATTCTGTGATTGTTAATTTACCTGCTCAAGTATACCCAGCAGTTACCGATTGGATTGAGCGTAATCAAATTTTAGAAATTAGTGGTAAAAACAAGGTCAAGATACATAAATGGTTTGTTTGTAGTGGAGGATATGACAGTTTACAGTTATTCATGCAATCTTTAGAAAGATTTGAAAAGAAAATTAAACATATCTTTGTCCGTAATTTTGGTTTATGTGATGACTGGAAACACATAGATGAAAATGAGGAATTAAAGGATTTAATCAAGACTTATAAAGTTCCAGTAATTGATTTTCCTAAATTTAGCTACCGAGAAAGAAATATCCTTGATGCCAAACGGATAAACTTTTCTGAAGCTAAAAATTACAAAGATTTAGGAATATTAGGTAAACAGAGATTGCATAGGTTTCTCAAACAAGCTTTTGAGGAAATTGAAAAAGCTAAGATTTGGAATCCACCAGCAGCTTCAATTACTCCTCCATCTGAAAAAGCTGATAGTGCTAATAGTAATGGAAAAGTCGCTACTAAGAAATAGGGTTTTCTTGGAAATTACCCTTCTTTTGTCACTCACTGGGAGGGCAATCTCTGGAAACCTCATCACGCAATCAATACAAGCTATCCTATTAGAAAAAAATCGGTGTTAGATTTTTGATTAGCAAAAAATCGTTCGATTTTCTACAGCATTGGCAGTAGCGTGGCGTTAGCCATAATCGCTTGGTAGATAAAAGCTCTAGGATTCAGAAATAGCAATTATTTTCAGAGACTGGCAGAAGAGGGGTATGTTCATAAATCAAATAGAAGTCCTATAGTTCAATGCTTACTGAAAATTTTGGATTGCTGACAGTTAAATTCTCAGGAATTAATCTACATGAAACCCAGTAAAGATATGACTCATTATCAGACTGAAGAACTCGATTTAGATGATGATTTTTTGGATTCAGTAGCAGCTAGAGGGAAAGGTTTAAGTCGGATTCCTTACCCTACTTTATTAGATTTAGCCATTCGCGGTAAAGATGATAATTTCAAAGCTAGGGTTTGGGAAATAGTTGTTCAAACTGGACTAGACCCTGATGATCCAGCATTTTTAATGATGATTGCTACTGGTAGACTGCAAGTGCTTTTAGAAGACAGTCCTCAAGAAATGGAGGCCATGTTTGACCAATGGCAAACCCAACTTTATGACCATCTTCAAAGCTATGAAAAAGCAGCAGTCAAAGGTCAACAGAAAGCGATCGCTCACGCAGTTACAGCATTAATCAAGCGTACAGAATTTGAGCGTGCTATTCATTCAGTCCCATCATTAATTGCAGCTGGTGTTTTGTTATTAATTGCATCTGGTGTGGGTGGACTTCTGGGTATAGGTGCAATGCTTTGGTATCAATCCAGCAATTTAGATCCAACAGGTCCACGTCAACTGACTCAACAAGAAGCTAATACTTTAGCATGGGCAACTACTAATGAAGGTAAATTTGCTCGCAATTTTATGGAATGGAATCGAGATTTATTGAGCAGAGATAGTACCGGTCAACTTGCCTGTACTAGAGAAGTAAAACGTTTGGGAGTGACATTAGAAATAGGACAAAGTAACAGAAAAGCTGTATCAGGTTTTTGTACTCTTTGGGTACAACCTCCTAATCAACGCAAGTTTGTTTCTCAGTAAGTATTCAGCCGTCAGCAATCTTGTTTTTCAACGTATTTGATATTAGTTGTTCAATTGTGAAATAGGAGTAAATCAATGTTGAAGAGAAAAGTCAACTGTTTTTGGTTAATGATAACAGGAATAATTCTAGCAGCTTGTACTCCTGATACTGTAGATACAAATAGCAAAAGTGAAAGCAATATTGCCAAAGCACAAGCTCCTTCTATCCCCGAATATCCACCAATGTATAATGTTAAAGTAAATATTTGTGGTAATATCATTGCCCCAATTAAAGATGGTAAACGCTGTATCAAGCACAATCTACGTTTGTGGGGACCAGTAGAAGAAGCGAAATTGGTTCAGACTGGTATTCCTCTGGCAGCAATGTCTGCTGTAGATCATAAATTAGCAATTAGGTCTAGAGGTTGCTATCCTGAATATTCTCAACCTTCTGATCAGCAGTTTTATTGGGCGGATCTCCTGATTTATGTGAATAAAACAGGAAAAAAACCAACAATTGAAGTAAACACAACTCAACTATCAAACCAAGAAATTTTCAGTTTAATAAATAGTCGGTTTTCTACTCCAACAATTGCCACGTTTGGTGGTGTCGGCTGTAAACCTCTACCTGTTAAAAAATAGTTACACCTGATTCCTTTTGTATCAATTGATAATTGTTTAACTCAAGGTTTTAAAACTCATCTTTCAAGGGGAAAAACCAAAAAAATCTGCTTTTTCAATCCTTTGACTTTAAGGTAGAGGTCACAATACTGCTCGGTTTACGAAACTAAATAAGGCTGAACCCCTTGAAATATTGTTATTTGTGATGCCCAAAAATGCTTAACCGAGTAGTATTAGTAGAGGTCATTGTTAATTGTCCATTATTGAACTGTTCTCTGTTCCCTTTTTTTGTAGCAGGATATCCTGTATTTTGAATACTTGCCGACAAACATCAAAACTCAAAACTGCTTTCTTTTCCAGGCAATTTTGAGTTTTTATTTAGAGAATTGAAGAGATTATGCAAATTTTGTTTGTACTTTCTTCTGAAGTAAGTTGATAATTGCAGCTTTTTCTAAAATTCCGACTAACAACCCATTATCACGAATTACAGTCAGTGCGGATAATTTTTTTGTTTCGAGCAACTGTACTACTTCTAGCAACGGTTGATCTGATCGTACAGTGGTAGACTGCTCAATTGGTTTCATCACTTTGATAACTTGAGTTTCTGCCCATAATGTATTTGGGATAGTTCGCAAGTCATCAACTGATATTGCTCCTAACAATTGTCCTTGTTCATCTGTCACCAAGAAACGACGGTATTCTTGAGCATTTAAGAGTCGTTGATCTGCAAACTCTCTTAAATTCAAATTTGCTTTGACAATCGGGCTATCATTGGTTACAACATCCGCTGCTGTTAAACCTGTGAGTTTTTCTTGCACTCTAGCAAATTGGGCAGCGTTACCAGCATTTTGTAGCAAGAAGAAGCCAATTAACAAGTTCCAGAAGTTAGCAAAGCTACCCAACAATAGTAGAGGAATTAAACCAGAGGCGATCGCTAACCAACCAAAGATTTGTCCAATTCGGCTGGCAACAACCACTCCTTTATAGGATTTACCAGTGATTTTCCAAACTATTGCTTTCAGGATATTTCCTCCGTCCAAAGGCAAGCCAGGAATGAGGTTAAACAGAGCTAATGTCAAATTAACAGAAGCCAGTAGACCAAGGATAGCAGCCAATGGTCCAGATGCAGCAGTCGCAACACCAACTGCGGTCGCTGTAGCAAATAGCATCAAACTAACTATGGGACCTGCAATAGCTACCCAAAAAGCTGCTGCTGGAGTTGGCGATTCTTTTTCTAAGCTTGCCAGTCCACCAAATATAAACAGCGTGATTGATTTAACATCAATTCCTTGGCGAATAGCGACAAAGCTGTGTCCTAATTCATGGGCGACAACTGAGCCAAATAACAACAGTGCCGTCATCAATCCTAGTACCAAAGGCAATCCCCCACCTAATTGGGGAAATTGTGCCGTCAGTCCACTACTGTAGCTCCAAGTTACCAAACCTAGAACTAAAAACCAGGAAGGATGTATATAAAAAGGTATTCCAAAAAGGTTGCCAACCCGAATTGTGTTATTCATGGCATTCACCTGTGACATGGGCATTGAGAAGTTTGTTCTTTCTCTCAATGCCCTTATCGTAACGAAATATTAAGTAAATTTAATCTTTGTAACAGTAGTGGTGTCCGTCCATTAAGGTGTGGTTAGGCGAATTTAGCTTCTAAAATACAGTTTTTATGGATAAGGGTGGGTGGGTAAAAAGTTACTCCACTTAAATGTGGGGCTGCTGTCAATACTGCTCGGTTAAGGAAAAAGAGGGGGTAAGATCAAGGGAAATATGTTCGCGTTTTATTTACGAGAACTAAGAGCCGAGAGAAAACAGAAAAGCCACACCGTGAACACAGAACAGTGTCCCTATGAATAAAATAATATTCAATTGCTCAAATATAAAGGTAAGAAAGCGAAAATATAATCAGACTAACTAGCAATTTTTTTAATCATAAAAGAAGGTTGATTGATAGTGGTACTACCACGATGACATCGTTTTTTACTGAGGAATTTGGAGCGCGTCTTTTTCAAAACTCTAGGATTACTTCTAAATTGAGGAGGAGGGATTTCTAAATCTAAAATTTCTGCAACTAACCAACTATAAAATAGATGTAAATCTTCAGCAGCAGCTTGTTGGAATTGAGGAACAGCACGTCGAATTAATCGTAAACTACCAGTAAAACTCAAACGTAATGGAGAAATACCAGCTTCGGCAGCACTTTGGAACATCAAACAACGAATACAAAAATGTCCCAACAACCAACCATAAATTTCTTGAATGACTTCACGAGGATTCTTAGAACGAACCAGAGTTTTGCGCCCCAATAGATGCACCTTTAATTCATCCAAAGTATTTTCAGCTTCCCATCTAGTATGATATTCTTGAGCCAAAACCAGTGCTGGGTAAGCCGAAATATCCATTAAATCAGTAATCAAACGGTATACTTTCTCAGAACCATTATCTTCAATCACATATTCAATGACACGAATAGGAATTCTGGTTGCACCTTTCTTTTTAGATTTACCATCAGGTGCAATCCAAGACAAATAAGAACCATCAGCCAAAGTCTTAACTACCTCAAATTTCACATTCGCTGGTACACGACCAAGGATATGACACTTTTGTTTGATTGCGGCATGAACCATTTTAAAAGAATGCAATCCCCTATCCCACATTAACAACATTCCTTCCCCAACACTGCGAAGAATTTGAATCGCTCTTTTTCTTTCGCCAATTCGATAGGGACTCAATAGAGCATCAACAATTACATGAGTTCCTGCTTCTACTAAGAAAACCAATCTAGCTTTGGGAAAAGCTGGATATGTACCCGGTCTTGAACCAGGATAACCAAATACTTTAGCATTGGCTGGAGTATCAGGAACATCAAAAACTGTTCCGTCTATAGCCATCAATCTTAAGTTTCCCAAAAAAGCACCTGGTGTTTGTATTGTAGCTAGGGGTTTTGCTACCATTTCAAACAAACGAGTCATCACAGCAGGACCGATTCTTTGACGTGCTTCGCTGATAGATGAAGAAGTTGGTGCAGTAAAACGTAGACGATGGGGTATTTGTAAACTACTCAAACCTTGAATCAAATTTTTGAAGACATCAACTATGGAGTCAGTTGACCAAAAACTCATGGCAATGACTAAAGCTACAACTACGTGAGTGGGTAGTATTCGTTCTCTTCGCTCTTGAGACGAAGTATTAATGATTGCTCTGTGTATAGTTTGAGCGGGAATGACTTGTTCTAACGCCACCAGCAATTGTGCTTTGGCCACTGATGCTGTAATGACTTCAAAGTTGATTAGTGACATTTGCACCCCTGTTCAGTTTCATTTTAGTTGTAAAATAGTATAGAATAAATGGGTTAATGTTCTCGTACTTAATCCGCGAACAAGTAATTTTTTCTCATTCCCCCCGTAAGTCAATGCCTGCAAAAGACTCAGATATTATTTCTAGAGCCGAATTAATACAACAAGCTATTGCGACTTTACAACTATCTATTCAACAAATTCAGGCTTCTGGGGAGGTAGCACCTCCTGGATGTTGTGTTTTGCGTTACCAAGCACGGGGTAAACAGGGTACTTATTGGTATTACAAGTTGCAGGCTAATAAACCTATCTTCCCTACTCAACAACCTGATAAACTCAGCAAATATAAGCATTTAGGCAAGGCTGGCAGCCCCAATCATATTCATGCTGTCCTCTCAGTTGCCAGACGAACCCAAATTGACCACTTGCAGTCTTGTATTGATTCTCTTAGGCAAAATTGGGTGGAATTATACGATAGCCTCAAAGAGAAAAAGTAAATTTGTTAGTTCTCGTAAATAAAACGCGAACTCTTTTCTCCTGATCTTACCCCCTCGTTTTCCTTAACCGAGCAGTATTGGGGCTGCTGTTTTCAGTAGTAGATATAGCTGTAGCGATTCAGACCAGGACATTATTGATCCTTAAAACCTAATCGTAGCAGGGGTTTCACTCTCAAATAAAATGCCCCGATTTTAGATAATTCGGGGCATGATAATTAATCTTCGATTTCTAAATCTTCTTCATACTCATCTGATTCAAAATCCTCATCAGCTACATCATCAAAATTGCTGTTCAAGCTATTTAATCCTTCGATACGTTTAGAACGAGCAGCTTTATGAGCAGCACGTCTATCTCGAATTTCATCCAAATTATTCAATCCGTAAAGTTTGCGTGCATAATTGACCAATTCTTTTAATGGTGTATTCACATAATCTTTGCGGAATTGGTAATTATGTTTCTCCCAATCAAATTCTTGTCCATTAAATCGGGCTGCGGCTGCTAATTCTCTACCAGATTCTTCTCGTAATACTTCAATTACCATCAGGTGTACTTTTTCCTGATAGGTAGTTACTCGCTCTAAAGCTGGAATGTGCTTTTCAATTTTCCGTACTGTTTTGGATACTTTGCGAGCGTTTACCATGAGAAATACTCCTTGTTATTTTCTATTTTTCTCATAGAAACCGCATCGAAAGATGCCATTAAACTTCATGATTTACAATTGATAATTGACATTTATTTTCATAATTATCACCAGTTCTGATCATACAAACTATAGCAATTCTAAATGATATATGAGAGTTCAATAAGCCTTTAAAATTTATAAAATAAGGATTTTTATCTACGAATTTTCTCATGTTTAGGGTATGACTACTATAGAATTTATAAAATGATGTTTTAGAATTTTCAAATACAAACTGACATCTTGCACCAACAAAAATTGATGTAATTTCGTTACACCGTATAATTCCAAAAATCTTGATTTACCGTTTAAAACCAATAAAAATAACGTAGTCTTAGGGCGGATATTTTTAGCTCATCTGGGTTTGTACGGAAAGGTGCAAGATATGAGCAAATAAAAAAATAACCTGTATTGTTGTTGGCAATACATGGTTATTTTAGATGATTATTCTGTCAATCTCTGAGCATCAATTATTCGTCTTCATCATCCTCATCTAAGTCGTCATCTTCATCCAAGTCCTCATCAAGTTCTTCTTCGTCATCCTCATCTAAATCGTCATCTTCGTCTAAGTCCTCATCAAGTTCATCATCTAAATCATCCAATTCTTCCTCTTCTTGTTCTTGGAAGGAATTGCGACGTTCCAAAGATGCACGGTTGAATTCGACTAAATCAGCTATTGCTTGTTCTGGGTCGGTGCTAATTGTGTCGTATAGCATACTCATGAAAATAGCAACTACTTCTGGTGGATATTTCATTGCATCCGGGTGTCCAAACAATTTAGGAAATAATTTGCTATTCCATTTCTGCCAATCAAACTTTTTATTACCGCCTTTCTTTTTTACTTGAGCAGCAATATCAAGTCCGAGTTTTTCACGGGCTGCATGACCGATTTTAGTAGAAATTCTGGAGTCTCGTAGCTGTAATTTAATCCCGTATTCTTTGAAGATTACATTCCGCAATTCCTTCAATAAGGCTAATGCTTCTTGTTGTGGTGAAGCGGTTACTGCTTTAGATTTAGTGGCGGAAGCTGCATTATTTGTTTTTGCTGATGCTTTACCGTTAGTTGTATTGCGAGTGTTGCCGTTAGTACGAGTTTTGGCTGTTGCCATTTTACTTTCTTCCTTTCATGAAGTGAATTTTTCACCTCTTTGCCGCAATCGCGGCTTTCATCTCCATTTACTTCCAATTTCATAATTGAGATTCCAAATCTATCTTTGTTATGACAACTATTTGCACTTGCAAATGTCCAAATAAACAAGTAGATTATTCTGGTGATATAGCAATCAGATTTGAGTTATTATAGCTGGGGAAGCGTAGCCATATTGAATGATAAAACAGGCAACAAAAGGCATTCACATTTTATTTAGAATTACTATAGCAATTCCCATTTAAGTGAGGTATGAGCAAAAAGAATTAACCGCAGATGGAAAAGGATGAGCGCAGATAAACACAGATAAATTTGTACCCCGTTAGACTAGGAAATGCTATATATGCTTATTCATATTCAATAAAGCAGTAAAAAAGTACAAAGTTAAACAGTAGCAACAAGAGCGAATACTGACGAATATATTTGCGTAATCTCCTCTTTGCTTCACTATAAAATCGAGCATTTAGAGGAAAATTGTAAGATGAGTGCCATGCTAACCGAATTTACCCTCGCCAACTTTAAAAGTTACAGTACAAGCGGAACTGTGAGCAGTTCGGCAGGCTCAATGTCCCAGCTGTCGAAAAGCCGATTGCCTCTAGGATCTTTGACTGTCCTCATAGGAGCTAATGCCGCAGGTAAAAGTAACGCCCTGGAAGGTTTGCGCTTTCTGTCATGGCTGGCACAAGGGCAAAAACTCTCTAGCATTCAATATGCGGTGAATAGTGCAGAACGTGTTGTACGCGGTCGAGTTAATGATTTGTGTCATCGGGGAGAATCAAGTTTTACTATCGGTTGCCGTTTAGACTCAACAGAGTGGAACGAACTCAATATAACCCTCAATGTGCGTGACGGAGAACTGCATATCAGTAGCGAACGAATTGCTGACTCGACAAATCTAGTCCCGCTATATGAGCTAAATCAGCCTTCTGAAGGGATAAATACTGATGTTAGTGTCGCGTATAACAATTTTACCAAAGGAAAGAACAAGCCACGAATAACGTGCAGTGATCAAATGGCTATCTTTGTGCAATTAGACAGCCCTGCCCGTTTTGATGCCAAATATGACTATTCGCAAAAAATAATCCCGGAAATAGTCCGCCAATATCAACGAGTCTTACAGAATATCCTGTTTCTAGATCCCGTTCCCGCCAAAATGCGCGAGTACAGCTTCAAATCTGATAAGCGATTACAAGAAGATGGTACTAATCTGTCCAGCGTTCTCTATCGCTTGTGGGAGAACCAACCTGAAAATCAACAGGCCATTCTCAACTTTATCCAGAGTTTACCAGAACAGGCTATAGATGGGCTAGATTTCCTTATTGGTCCACGGGATGAAGTCATGGTGCAATTAGCTGAAACTTTTGGTAACACCCGTCGCTATTGTGAAGCCGCATTGTTATCAGATGGCACATTGCGGGTGTTAGCGATCGCAGCAGCTATGCTATCAGCAACTGAAGGAAGTTTGGTAGTTATCGAAGAAATTGACAACGGTGTTCATCCCAACCGCGCCAAGCATCTACTGTCTAGCATCCGAGATATTGCCGAGCGGCGTAAATTACGAGTGCTGCTTTCCACACACAACCCAGCCCTAATGGATGCTTTACCCGATGCTGCCCTGGGTGATGTAGTCTTTTGTTACCGAGATCCAGAGGAAGGGAATCAAGGAAATAGTCGCCTGATCAGGCTTGGGGATATGTATGATTTCCCCAGTCTCATATCGCAAGGACCATTGGGACAACTGGTAACTGCTGGGGTAGTGGATAGGTTCGTTAAGTCACCCCACACACCTGAAGATAGAAAACAGCAGGCTCTGGCCTGGCTGTCTCGTTTACAGGAGTACAGCAATGAGTAGTATTTGTCTGATTGATACCAGCATATTCCTGGAAATACTTAACGTTCCCAACTATAATCAACATAGAGCATCAGTTCTCGAAGATTTTCAGACCTATGCTCAATCTGGCTGTACTTTTTTGTTGCCTATGGCGACCATTCTCGAAACAGGCAACCATATTGCCCAAAACGGCGACGGCACAATGCGAAGGACAACAGCCCTACGTTTTGTTAAAGAAGTTAAAGAAGCATTTACAGGCGTAGCTCCCTGGCGAACTACTACATTTCCAAACACAACAGAAATAATGTTGTGGATTGATCAGTTTCCTGATCTGGCTGGTAAAAACAAAGCCCCTGAGAAACAAGAAGGAACAAGCTTCGGGGATCTCAGCATCATTGAAGAATTTAATAAATCGTGTAAACTTTTCCCCATGAGTGAAGTGTTTATTTGGTCGCTAGACAGGGATTTACAGAGCTATCATCAAAAGCCAAAATGACTATATGAGCCATCTGTGATATACTCAATCACTTCTTGTAGAACATCAGCTAGATGTAGCTTTTGGCAAGCAATTACGTTGTTAAAAAGATGTTTATGGTGGGGGAAACTAGGCAAGTTGGGAAAGTGTGGTGTACTGTCATAACGAAAAATCAGACTATTTTGCTCATCTTGAAAGTGATAGCGGTAATCAACATATTCAATCTGATTATTTACAACAACAAAGGCTTCACTGACTGCTAGTAAATATCTAATCGCAAAACGTATCCTAATGCGGAGATTAGCCCGCTCTGTCGTTAAAATTACCGTACTATACTCCTCAATGTATGCGTTAGAGCAATTAATTTAAAGTTGCTCAACTTCATCTAAATACCCTTGGATAATTTTACGCGACATTTTTGAGTTTGCTGGTTATTTCTTGGTGTAACGCTAGATAATGCTGATAATTTCCTGCCCATTCGACAAACTCTTCATCATCAGAAGTTTCTCCTTGGCTATATTTGGCAAAAAAATCTTCTGAACTCATTTGGTACTTGATTTCATAAACATTTAACTGTTTGGTAAGGGCTAGTAACTGAATCAAAAAATCTACCTAAAGCTACTCATATCTGATTATAGAATTACCTACAATCAAGATGTGAGTAAATTTAACTCTCCATCTTGAACGACACTAAAACTATCAGAATTAGTACATACATCTTCGAGGTTATTATTAATTAATTTATACATTAAACAAGTACAAGCGATTTGTGATATGCTCATTTTTGGATCTGTAAAATATCTAAAAGAGCGGAGGTACAAAATAATTGTTACTAGGATTTAAAACTGAGTTAAAGTTAAATCAAAATCAAATTTCCAACATAGTAAAACACTGTGGAGTAGCCCGTCATGCTTGGAATTGGGGATTATCTTTAACTAAACAAATTCTAGAGCATAACCAAAAACAACCAGAGTCAAAAATTAAATTTCCCACAGCAATTGATTTACATAAATGGTTAGTAGCTTTAGCAGGGTTAGCGCATCTCAAACCCTATTGACAAGGGGATTTATTAGATATGTGGGAGGATGTTCAAGTGACACAACTCAAGGTAGGTTAAAAGATAACCCATCTAGCCATTGTATCTAAGTAATGTCAATAGGATTTAAGAAGAAGTGCAAAACCAGAAAATCTGTTACACCCAGTGTAGACAGTAAAGAGATTACCAGCAACTTTCTGCAACACTTTACAGGAATAAAAGACCCTAGAGTGGAAAGGACTCGATGGCATTTACTCACGGATATTATCACTATTTCCTTGTTGGCAGTCATAGCGGGCGCAGAAGGCTGGGAAGATATTGAAGAGTATGGACTAAGTAAAAAAGAGTGGTTAGAAACATTTTTAGAACTACCAGAAGGAATACCCAGTCCAGATACATTCAGAAGAGTATTTGAGAAAATAAACCCCA
This sequence comes from Okeanomitos corallinicola TIOX110, assembly GCF_038050375.1. Lineage (NCBI taxonomy): Bacteria > Bacillati > Cyanobacteriota > Cyanophyceae > Nostocales > Aphanizomenonaceae > Okeanomitos > Okeanomitos corallinicola. The sequence continues at coordinate 36,908 of NZ_CP150887.1, forward strand.
AAGAATTTGAGCAATGTTTTCGCAATTGGGTGCAATCATTAGTGGAGAAATTGGGTGTAGAAGTAGTTGCTATAGATGGTAAAACTCATCGAGGCTCATATGACCGAGAATCGAAACTGAAAGCCTTGCATACAGTGAGTGCCTGGGCTTGCGAAAATAGGTTGATTTTAGGGCAAACAAAGGTCAATTGTAAATCGAATGAAATCACCGCAATTCCAGCACTGTTAGAAACTCTGGACTTATCTGGCTGCATTATTACTATTGATGCGATGGGTACACAGAAATCAATTGCCGAACAAATCATAGCTGGAAATGCTGATTATATTTTAAGCTTGAAAGATAATCATCCCACCCTACATCAACAAGTAAAAAATTGGTTTGAAACAGCACAATCATTAGACTTTAAAGGTGTTGATGTCAGTATTAGTCAACGAGTCGAAAAAGGACATCATCGCATTGAAAATCGCACAGTTTATACTGTTCCAATTTTAGAATTACCAGCTCTTTATGAACAAAACCAATGGGCAGGATTAACAACAGTAGTCATGGTAGTTCGTAAGATTCAGCATTGGAATAAAACTACCCATGAGGTGCAATTTTATATCACTAGTCTTGATAGTGATGCTAACAAAATTGGTAGTGCAATTCGACAGCATTGGGGGATTGAAAACTCTGTTCATTGGACATTAGATGTCACTTTCCATGAAGATGAATCTCGAATTCGTTCTATGCACAGTCCACAAAACTTTGCTTTATTACGTCGCATTGCCCTCAATGCCTTAGACCGAGAACCAACTTTTCGTCGTAGTATTCGACAAAAATCAAGACGAGCTGCGATGAATGATCAATACATGGTTTCTGTGTTAGCCGCATCCATAGCAAACTATTCTCCTTGAGTAGAATCCTCTTGTCAATAGGTTTTGAGATGCGCTAACCCTGATCAGGTAAGACAAGGTTATCAACCCACTGAAGCTGAACTATTTGAGTTTTTTCCTCCTGCGGATCAGGATAAGGCATTTATGGCTGATATTGCTAATAAAATTCAAGTAACTCAAGGTGAAATTGACCCTATTACTGGACAATTATTTACTGGTGAACGGTTGATTGAACGAGTAGCACAAAAGCATTTTGGTGGTGATAATAGCAAAGTTGATGCAAATAGTTCCGATGCTTTTGGTCGTCTTAGTCTTCAAGATTATGGCAGAACTGTTTTAGCTTTGTATAGCAATAATAACAGCGATAATGGAACTTTGACTTGTATTCCTAGTTTAACTTCTAGATACATGAATGACAATCATGACAATTAAAGTATTGGTAATTAGATCAACACAAATACTCTGGATTTTATTTATTTCTCTCATCAATCAACACTTTTGGAATGGTTTTTATGAGTTTATAACAAACCTTTCTATCTATATTTATAAACTGATTACTGATGGCTGAATACTTACGATAATTTTGCACTGAGTGAGGTAGTTTTTATGACTAATTTATCTAGCAAATCTATATCTTCAGAACCAAATATAAAGCAAATACCTGATAATAATTTGCATTCAGAAAAGAGATTTGAGCAAGCAATAGCAGAAAAAGAAGATGTTTCTTTATCAGCTTCTTTTACTCAGTCTACACCACTGAAAACAACAGCATATCAATTACCAGAACCTCCTATGAGAATACGTTATGGAGTGCATTGGTTTCGCATTGGTTTTAGTATCTTTTTGCTGCTTTCTATGATTTTGAGCTTAGTTGGGTGTAGTTTGAATGCTGCAACTGTGAATTGGAAAAAAGCTGCTGATGTTGTTTCTACTTCTGTTTTAGAACAAGTGATTAGAGATAATACAGAATTAAATACCAAAGCTGCTGTTGAAAATATACTGGTTTGGGATGTTTCAGTAAAAGATGGGAATTTCAGACTTTTTAATTTTAATACTCCAGAAGTTTGTGGTGCTTTGGGTTGTCTGTATGCTGGTTATTGGTTTAAACAAAATCAACCAATTACACAGGTATTTTTGAGTTATCTAAATCCAAGTTTACCACCAGGAAAGCAATTATTAGCCGTAGGAGAAACCAGGAATCAATCTTTACCTTGTATTAAGGTATTACAAACAGAAAAACAGCAGTTACGGCAATTAAATTACTGTTTTAATGGTAATCGTTATCAAGTTGCAGATAGTCAACTTTTAGCTACTATAAATAATTCACCCAAATAACAGTTTTATTATTCAATAAACCACATCCATTACTTTAGCTAGTAGTATCATTAAACTACATTTTTGGACGGTCTTGAGGGAATTTATAAGGAATAATTTTCTTCAATACAGATTTGCTGAAGTTCCTTAATATCATCAGCTAACATCTTTGTTTGTTGAGCTTGTCCTAGATTGTCTTGGTTATAATTTAGAGAAACCTGAGATTGGTTTAAAAACTTTTGAGTTTTTGAAAGTGAATCAAATTTTAGTACCTGTTGAATTTGTTCAGCAGTCATGATACCATTTCGATAAGCTTCTATTGCTAAAGTTTCTAGGATTTTTTGGGGTAAGTCTTGCCAGTTCTGTTGTAGTTGGTTGCCAATATCTTCAGGAATCTCGATAGTGATTTGCATAATTATATTTTTTCCCTCTCATCAGGATTAAACAGATATATCAGTTAGGACATTGTATTTGAATTCAAAGAGAACAGGGTACAGATAATAAATAGAAAAATGTCCTAACAATTTTATCTATTGCTATACTACTATAATTCCCAACGTAAATTCAAGCAAGGAAATAACACTATTTACTAAATATAGCATTTTCTAGTCTAATTAAGTACAAAATTATCTGCGTTTATCTGCGTCCATCTGTGTTTAATTATTACGGCTTCTCACTTGAATGGGAATTGCTATATTTTGTCTATTTACCTCAAAATGACTGTAAAGAAAAATAAGGTCTGGCTTTTCTAGTCAGAGAAATCTACCATAGTTTTTGACTACAGTAGATTTTCTATTCAAAACAGATGATTCAATAGCATTAAACTACTCATCATCATCTTCAAAAACGAGATCATCATCGTCCAACTCGTTTTCTAAATCATCATCGTCATCCAGGAAATCATCATCCTCCTCAACCACTTGAATTTTCCGGGGTGGTTTAGTTGCAGTTTTAGATTTACGGACAGTTTGAGTTTTGCTTTTATTCTTGTTTGGTGGTAGCACTTCCACCTCAACAGAAGTTGATTCTCCTGGTAAAGCAGGTAGAGATTGTGGTTCATTAAAACCTGCAATCGCATCATGTTGTTGCCAAACTAAACTTTTAGCTGCGGGTTTACCTAAATACAGTTGGGGGAAATTATCAACTGTAGGTTTAGTATAAGCTACTGTTTTACAGCAATTATGTTTATTCTTACCTTCACCTTCTTTAAGTGCTTTAAACTCAACTTCCAGTACACCTAAACTGCGCCATTTATCGCTTTTACCGCTAAATTGCACTTGGAAATAATCAGCAAAGGTTTTCTCTAATGAACGATAAAACTCCTCACGCACTGATTTAAAACTCCAGAGAGCTACATTCTTGAATCGGACTACAACAGGAGTAGTATGTAATGGTTTGTTTTTGTCATTCAGAAACATAATTGCGTGTTCTGAACAGACATCCATTGTTCTTTTATCCAGACTATTTCTGTAGTCATCATAAAGACCAACCAACGAACCACCCACATCTTCCACGTCTGATTTATAGCGGATATATTCTGGTGCAAAACCTAAAACCAGTAACCGACCTTCAGTAATTAATAATCCGGTAACATCTTCAGTTAAAGTAACAGTAGTTAAGTCATCTTCTGTTGGCATTTCTATCCAACCAGCTTTTTCTAATTGGTCTTCTGGAATCAAAAGTCCAGCAGGTTTATCGTTAACAACAATGCCATAGGGAAGAAGTGGTTTACGAACTTGGTTATAATTATCATCAAATAGTTCTGGGTCTATTTCAAATTCTTCTCCTTCAAAGTCATAAGCATCCGTGTCATTTGGTTTGGCTTTTGAAGTTTTAGGTTGAGAAGCAGTGGTTTTGGTGCTAGATTGATTAGGGCGATGAGAGTTGTTTGTAGCTCTTGATTTAACCATTGAACTGTATAATATGATTGTCCAAAGCATGAGGCGTTAGCCTCAAAATTTGGTTATTAATTATCATTATTTGCGAACTTGTAATTTCGAGTTTGAGATTGTTGCAACGGCAAGGTGATGGTTAAAAATAACAACGACAAGGTTATGCTTAAAATCATAGATTATGATGGATTTATTTTAAACATATAATATTTCTTACAACCTCACTATTTAATGTTAAAATATTAAGTAGAACCAACAAATTAAAGTAGAGAAACTGAGATTGCAATAACTATTCTTAGTATAGCGGTTTATGAACAAAAATGAAATTACTGCGAATTACGATGAATCCTGGAAAGAAGCATTAAACAACTATTTTGATAGTTTTCTATCATTCTTCTTTCCTTCTATTTATGAAGCAATTGATTGGACACAAAAACCTGAATCACTTGATAAAGAACTGCAAGAAATTACTGGGTTATCAGAAACAGAAACAAGAATTGCAGATAAACTTTACAAAGTGTGGCTATTGGACAAACAACAGATATGGATTTTAATTCATATTGAAGTCCAAAGTCATTATGACGCGAATTTTGCACAACGGATGTACATTTATAATTACCGTGCCTTTGATCTTTACCATCAATTTGTCGTGGGTTTAGCAATTTTAGGAGACACAAGTTCCACTTGGCGACCAAACAGTTATCATCAAGCTATGTTGGATTGCGAATTAAGTTTGAAGTTCCCCATTGCCAAACTCCTAGACTATGAATCACGGTGGACTGAATTAGAAGCCAGCAATAATCCCTTTGCTATCATAGTAATGGCACATTTAAAAACCAAAGCAACCACTGGTAATTTATCAGAACGGGAACAATGGAAATGGACATTAATTCGCGGACTTTATGAGCGGGGTTTAACAAGAGAACAAATTGTTAAACTATTCAAAATCATTGATAAAATGATGACATTACCCAAAGAATTGCAACGAGGATTAGTAACTAAAATCAAACATTTAGAGGAGGAAAAGAAAATGCCATTCATTAGTCCCACAGAAGAACTAGCAATGGAACGGGGTGAATTAAAAGGAGAACAACAACTAATTCTCCGACAACTAAATCGGCGATTTGGCGAAATTGAATCATCATTAATTGATACAATTCGCACCCTAACAATTGACCAATTAGAATCACTAGGTGAAGCACTCCTGGATTTCTCCACTGTCACTGATTTAGAACAATGGTTACAAAATAAACCAGAGTCTTAGATTAAGTAAAAACCCCACTTTTCATGAACTACTGTGGGGTAATATTAATTCTCAGTAGGGACGGGGGATGCCTAATGTAAAATGAGAGGAATTCTAGAATCAGTGGAATCACCTCTGGACAAGTATTTCAAGCAATATGGCGAAATTTTTCTTGAATCGTTGCTATGCCCCGGATTAGTAACTAAAATCAAACATTGGGAGGAGGAAAAGAAAATGCCATTCATTAGTCCCACAGAAGAACTTGCAATGGAACGGGGTGAACAAAAAGGAATACAACAGGGAATACAACAGGGAATACAACGAGAACAACAACTCATTACAGCACTTCCGGCTGTAATGAGGTACACTAGATTAAAATACAAATGCTTTTAAATGAAATCATACTCTGTGGATCTTCGAGAAAAAATAGTTGCTGCGCATATTCAAAAAAACATATCAATCAGGAAAGTAGCTAATATATTTTCTGTGTCAAAAAGTTTAGTACAAAAGCTGGTAAAACAACAAAAAATTGATGGAGATTTACAACCCAAGAAGCGAGGAAAACCACAATTTAGTCATCTGACAAATGCGGACATAGATTTAAGAGAATTGGTTGAAGCAAATTCGGATGCAACATTGATAGAATTGTGTGAATTATTTGCAGATAAAACTGGTAATTGGGTAGGTCGAAGTGCAATGTGTTCTGCATTACAGAAATTAGGATTAAATCGTAAAAAAAAAACAACGCGGAGTACCCAAGCAGGAACAGAAAGAGTTCTGAATTTAAGATTAGATTATTGGGATCAGGTCAAAAATATAGAGCCAGAAAATTTAGTATTTCTGGACGAAACTGGTATCCTACTTGGCTTAACGAGGACTCATGCCCGCTCACAACTAGGAGCAAGAGCTTACTCTGTCAAACCCTTTTATCGAGGCTCAAAGGTTACAGTAATTGGAGCTATTAGTATTAAAAAAGTAGTTGCATTAATGACAATGAATGATTCAATGGATGGCAACGCTTTTGAAGTATTTGTTGAAAAGTTTTTAGTGCCACAGTTATGGTCGGGAGCAGTAGTAGTAATGGATAATTTATCCGCACATAAACGAGATTCAATTGTGTCAATGATTGAAGCTGTTGGTGCTTCAGTTCTTTGTTTATCCTCATACTCTCCTGATTTTAATCCAATTGAATTATGGTGGTCACAACTCAAATCTTTCTTACGTAGCTTTACTCCAACCACAACAGAAATGGTTGATAAGCTAATCTCAGTTGCACTCGACTTAATAAATCCTCAACATTTAAGAAACTGGTTTGCTAGTTGCTGCTACTGTACCTCATAACAGCCGGAAGTGCTGTATTGACTTCAGTAAATTCCTGCAACAATACAACAACCCCCAAGGCTGGACAATGATAGGTGGACTACTGGTAGTCCTAATTCTCCTACAAATCAGTGGTACTGGTAAAGGCAAAATCACCACTGGTAAAGTCTGCGGTATCAGTGAAAAACTAGCAGCCACTAACCTCGCACTCAAGCAAATCAAAGAACACAAGCACAATAAAGTTACTCTCTGGTCTGGTACACCCCGTTACTGGGCAAAAGGTAAGTGGCGGGGTTTAATGGCTAACCTCCAAACTCTGCTAGGTGCAGCACCTACAGTTTGGTTTCCTCATGCTGAACGGGGAACACTGGTAATAGGTGCGCCGGGTTCTGGGAAAACTTACTCAACCATTGACCGGATGCTAGAAAGTGCCATGCAGCAAGGGTTTCCAATTATACTTTACGACAAAAAAGGCGACGTGCGATTCGTTGGCTAGAAACCAATCCCTATTAAGGGTTTGGAGGATTAGCCGCAAGGTCTGAACCTTGACAACTTGATAGCCATGTAGGTGAGCCGATAAATTAATTATGGCATTCGGCAAGTCCTACCCCGCAGGTGCAGCGGTGAAAGCACGACCCCCACAGTAGAGACTGGACATCAATCTGTGAAGCGGGGCGAAAGACGGTAATCCAGCAGCCTAGCCGGAAATCCCGTTAGCAGGAACCCATGAGTAGCAAAAGCGAAGATGCGTTTAACCATCGTTATCTTGAACCAGCGAAACTAGGCTGACTACGCTGGAGCCAAAAGGCAAAGGATACGGAACTGGCAAGTGTCGCCGTGACCAGTAAGCACTTCCATTAAACCCGGTGGAGAGCATCACTCTAAAGGTTCAATCAATGGCTATCAGGAACGAAGTAACCCCCGTTTATCTCTCAGAAGGTCGAATATCTGAGAAGGTTCCAACCGCATGATAGGCGGGGGAAGGATTGAGTCAGAAGCGAATGCCTGGGGTAATGCCCAGGATAGGCTGACAGACTCACGGTGATTTGGAATGAATAGACACAAGTAGCAGTCAATATGTCTAAAACGAGTTTCAAGACTACGGTGGAATGGCAATCGATTAACTGGCGCAAGCTGGAACGTCGAGTGTTTAAGCTGCAAAAGCGTATATTCAAAGCCTCACAACGTGGTGATGTAAAAGCAGTTCGCAGACTCCAGAAAACACTGATGAAGTCCTGGTCAGCAAAATGTCTTGCCGTCCGACGAGTGACCCAAGATAATCAAGGGAAAAAGACCGCTGGGGTAGACGGAGTTAAATCCCTCACACCTCAACAACGGCTCTCCTTGATTAGCCAACTTAAACTTGGTAAAAAGGCAGCACCCACCCGCCGAGTTTGGATACCCAAACCGGGAACACAGGAAAAGCGACCTTTGGGCATTCCGACGATTAAAGAGCGAGCAAAGCAAGCCCTAGTTAAACTAGCGTTGGAACCTGAATGGGAAGCCCGTTTCGAGGTCAACTCATTTGGATTCCGTCCGGGACGCTCATGTCATGATGCGGTCGAAGCAATTTTCAATGCAATTCGGTACAAAGCCAAATATGTGCTGGATGCCGATATAGCGAAATGTTTTGACCAAATCGACCACAAGGCACTCCTAGAAAAGCTACACACATTCCCAAGTGTCCGCCGTCAAATTAAAGCATGGCTCAAGGCGGGAGTGATGGATGGCAAAACGCTATTTCCAACGGAGGAAGGCACACCGCAGGGTGGAATTCTGTCGCCACTGTTGGCAAATGTTGCGCTTCACGGGATGGAAAATCGGATTAAGCAAACCTTCAAAAAGGCAATTTTGATTCGATACGCAGACGACTTTGTGATTCTTCACGAAGATTTAAGCACCGTCCAAAAATGTCAAGAGATTATTGCCGATTGGTTAAAAGACATGGGTTTGACACTGAAACCAAGCAAGACTCGTTTAGCTCATACGCTGAATGAACATGGGAACGAACAACCGGGGTTTGACTTCCTCGGCTTCAACGTCAGACACTTTCCTGTGGGTCAACACCACACGGGCAAGAATACTTACGGTAAACCGCTTGGCTTTAAGACAATCATCACCCCAAGCAAAGCGAAACAAAAGGAACACTATGAGGCAATAGCGGAAATCATCGAAGCGCATAAAGGTGCAAACCAAGCAACGCTGATTAAGCTGCTCAATCCTGTGATATCGGGTTGGTCAAACTACTACTCAACAGTGGTTAGTAAGGAAGCCTTTTCACATCAGGACTACCTCATTTTCCAAAAGTTAGTCGCTTGGGCAAGACACCGCCATGCTGATAAATCCTGGGAATGGATCTCACGGAAATACTGGCAAACGATAGGCGGGGATCAATGGGTGTTCGCCACGCAATTAGAGGACAAAAATCCTCAGATACTGCGTAAACACAACGCAACTCCCATCGTCCGACATATTAAAGTCAAAGGCGATGCGAGTCCGTTTAATGGCGACTTCATTTACTGGAGTACACGAATGGGAAAACATCCCGAAGCTCCTCATAGAGTTTCTATGCTCTTGAAGAGACAAAAGGGAAAATGCGCCCACTGCGAGTTATTTTTCAGAGACGGAGATGTGATGGAAATCGACCACAAAATCCCACGCTCACAAGGCGGTAAGGATGAGTATCGAAATCTTCAACTACTACACCGTCATTGCCACGATGTTAAAACAGCCCTGGATGCAGCGGCTGGTGGTGTGCATGACAAAGCACCAAATCACTGAGGAGCCGGATAAATCGAAAGGTTTACGTCCGGTTTTGAAGCCGAGTACAAATGGTGACGTTTGTGCTTAGGTAACCAAATGCGACTCCACGCACCTTTAGCTGCAAGGTATGGTTATAAAGTGCGAGTATTTGCCCCCGGTGAAGCGTTTAGCGGCGTTATCAATCCCCTTGATTATATGCGTGATGCACGCGATGGGGTGATGGCTGGGGAAATTGGTCAAGTCATTAACCGCAATGCTGCTAGTGGTGGTAAAAGCGACGAATTTTTTGCTAAAGCCGGTGACTTGTTAGCAAAAGCATTATTACAGTTAGTCAAGGGTTCACCTTACCCAGATATGGCGATGTTGTATGCAGTGTTGCGGTTGCCAAAATTGGTACAACGTCTTGATCATGCGGTACAGTCTAAACGCTTAGATGAATGGGTAGCAACTTCATTTATTCAATTTTTGAGTGCTAAGGACGCAGAAAAGACTGTTTCCGGGATTTTAACCACCGCCGCAGGTACTTTCTCATCTTTTATTCAAGCTGATTTACTGCGGGCATTCATCGGTAAATCGGATATTCCTACCCAGCTAGAAGGTAGAGAAATGGTAGTGTTTAAGCTGGATGATGAACGCCGCAGTGTGGTCGGTCCCCTGTTAGCAGCTGCAATGCACTTAATGATTGTCGGTAATTTAAGCCGTCCCCGGAAAGACCCGTTGATTATTTCTTTGGATGAATTACCATCAATTAAACTGGATAGGCTACCACAATGGATTAATGAATATCGTTCTAATGGGGCTTGTTTTATCTTGGGTATTCAAAGTTTAGAGCAGCTTTATGATATTTATGGGGATAAAATGGGGAGTGCCATTGCTTCAGCTTGCAGTACCCATGTTTTATTCAATCCTGGTAACTACAAAACGGCAGAGGATTACTCAAAACGCTATGGTGAAAAGGAAGTATTAATTAAAAATCGTACCACAGGGCGAACTCTTGGTGGACAAATGAGCCGTTCAATTAGCTGGAGTGAGAATTTACAAAAAATGCCTGTTATCAGTGCCGATGAAATTCTCAAATTTCCCCAAGGTAAATGTGTAATTACCAGTCCTGGTTACGGTTCAGGGGGACAAGCATCTATTCCTTATCCTTTAATTATTCCTGTGTCGAAAACAGATGAAAAACGAGCTAAAGAAAGTGAGGGTCTGTGGGAAACACAAGTTAGACTGGCTTTAGAAAGTCAGGTGACAATTCCTGATATTAAAATGTTGACACAGGCATTGTATGACCGCATTGAGGAAGCAGGAAGGATGTTGCCATTACCAGAGGAAGATGTGGCGACAGTACAGGAGTCTAACAATCATCAAGAACCTGATGTTTTGGAGAATTTTGTACCACGAGTTTATCAAACTCCAGGGTTACAATGATAGAAAGTTGGTGGATTTTACAAAGCTATAGGACTTTTACAAAACTATAGGATACTGTGCCTATTTTATCAACTTTAATCAAGCAACTCCATATTTGGTGTAAGGACGTTTGTATGGGGGATGTAAACCTAAAACAATATCTGTAGCTGGAACTCCTCTTTCCACCAACTCTTGAGCAATATCAGCTTCCGTCATATTGTGTTGAATCCAGATTTTGTTATCTTTAATATCTAAATGAATGTAACAGGAATAAATGCGATTTAAGTCCTGCCAACCAACATCTAGAAGTTGATAATGATCATGTTCTGAATCAAAAATGAGTTGACATTCAATATTTGAATCATTTGGGGTAGCATGGGCGGTTAACAATTCCCGGATGATTTGACGATATTTATCTAGTTTTTTCATGGGATTATCTCCTCTTTGATAAACTGTTTAAATTCCTCTATAATTATCGGTAAATCGTTATCAATTTCTCGGTTTTCTTGTTCCTTAGTTATAGGACGAAACAACCGACGACCACGACTATCAAAACCAATTTTATCTGCAACTGCCATAAAGATAGGATAATCCTCTGCTACTGATAAATTACCACCTTTCCGTTTGAGAATCAAAAAGCTAGTGACAATTCCTAATTCACATTCTACTTGAAAGTTTTCAGAAGGTAACTGAATAGAAGCAATTAACACAGCCATTTCCTCTAATAACCATCTACGAAAATATGCTTGTTGAGATGAAGAAAGAATGCCATTAGGTAGTAAAACACAGACTATTTCACCAGGTTGTACTTGTTTTAAACATTGTTCTACAAACAAGCATTCTTGCTCTATTTTGTTTCTCAATTTCGATGTAATAACGTAACTGCCATTTTCTTGTTCTTTCCATTTGTACGCCATTTCAAATCGAGATAGTTCCTTATTAGTAGCAGAATTAATTTGGCAATAAGGAGGATTAGCAAGTGCTATAGTAGGTAAAGAAATTGGTAGAGGGGAATGACTAGCAGAGATTAGAAATAATTGTTTCCAATCATTAATTTCAAATTTCATCAAAATAAACTCCCTTGCAACTGATTTCCTGTATGATTATTTTCGTATTTGATACCATTAATCACCAAACTATTAGATAGTGGATGCTGAGGTGTTGATGAGGTAATTTCATAATTCAAACTTGGTCGGATAAAAGAAATACCTTTACCAGTTAGGGTATTACCAATAACTAAATCCCCACCCAAACTAGGAATAGGTAATGCAAAATAGGGAGCATAAAGCATAAAGTTTAAACTCGCTATCTTTACCAGCAGTGCATCCCATTCCCACCCTGTTAAACTAACACCATAGTTAGACATTTTCAAAGCTAATCTTCCTGTACCCATAGCTGGTTCATAAACATGAAAAGGAGGTGCAGCAGTAGCACTAGAAACGGCTGTAACAGCCATTGCTTTAGCTGTCCAAATTGGGGTAGGATAGAATTTAGCTTTTGATTTTCCGTAACCTTCAGTAGCTAATAAATGTCCTAAATAATCAAATGGACAGGTGATTAAAAGCTTTAATTCTAATGCCTTAATAAAGCGATTTTCTGCACCATTGCATCCTTCTGGTTCTGGAGGATTTGTAGTAATGCTGGGATGTCCTAAAGCATAAAGTAAGTAATCTGTGAAATAGGGAATAAATCGAGAATGACTACCCCAACTTCCTTGAGGAATAGCTTGCAAACAGTTTTTTACCATCTGCAAAGTTTGGGTATTTCCTAAATCTAAAAACTCTGTTTGTGGAATATCTTTAGGTATTTCCCCTGTTTCCATCGTCCAACGCCATTGTTCCCATCTACCTTGATATTCATCGTCTAATTTAAGTAGTTCTGGTAGTAGCCATCCATGTTCAGAAGATTTGGGTTTCATTGGCTTTTATCAATTGATAATTGACAATTGACAACTATTTCATTCAAGATTTTAAACCTCTTCTTTCAAGCTGAGAAAACATCCTCTAACTTCCAGGTAAGGATAGGTAATTGTCAATTGTACATTTTTGAATGTTATATTTGCCAATGAGAGAGGCATTAGCCTCTTAAATTCTGACTTCAGGAATGTTGTTTAAATTCATCATTGATAATGTTATTTCCTTATTCACTTGATTTGATATTAAATTATTATCTTGAGTTTGACTTAGTAATTTGATTAACCATTTTTCAGTTTGTTGATGCAATTTTTGATTCCAGTTTATATCTAACCTTTGGGCTGGTTTTATCGGGTCTACTGCTACAATTACAAGTTGTATTTGGTTAGGGGCAACTGAATATTGAACAGTTGTAGTCCACAACTTTACTCGGTCTTGCCAGCTTAATTTAGGATAACGCAGCGCCCATTCATAAATTCTGGGACTACCCCGTTTAAATGCTATATTTGTGATGATTTGAATAAAGTAATTTTCATTATTTACTGTCAAAGGTGCAATGACAGGAGTATCAACTAATAATTTCTTGCGTGGGTGAAAAAGTTCGGGTGCAAGTTCTTGTACTTGATTAACTAATTGAGCAATTTGAGGATTTGCATTTAATAAAGGTTGTACAGGAAGTTGTAAAAACAATTGTTTCATCACAAGTTGAAAGTTATCTGCTATGATAGAATCAAAGGCAGAGTGATTTTGATTGTGTTTTTGTTTAGGAAATAGAAGTTGTTGCTGTGTTTTGTTAATTTGTTGAATATCAGCAAGGTTAATTATTGACATAGTTGGGAGAAAATTACATCTCTCCCCAGCAGCGTTACGCTGCCAATTAATTATTTTGATTTATCCTGTTTAAATAGATATCTAAAAGTTGACATCTCAATATCTTCTTAAATCCTTTTTAATTCTCTACGAGAAAGATTTTCCATTATGCAGAATGTGAAATACAAAATCCTATTTATATACCACACGAAACCGTTCACATACCAATAGCATTTCCGGTGTTGGTTGTTTACCTATTTTGGGTAAAACACGGGAAAAATAGTTCCAGTGTTCTTGTCTCCAAAACTCCAGTGAGCCATCGCCTTCACCTTCATCATAAGCAAACTGGGCATCAACCTCAATATACGGTTTAATGCTTACTTCGGTGATTTCAATAATACAAATTGGTTGTTCATTACCATCAATTACAATTGCTTTTAATCCCACTTTAGGAAGTGTGCTTCCTTCTGCTTCCCATTCCCATAAAGCTGAACAAGTTGCAGTTTTGATTCCTTTGACAACTAAATCACTGAGTTGATTTGCTAAACAAGAATTGTCACCAAATTGACTTATATCATATTTATTGTCAGCTTGTGAATTATTTGGAAGTGTGGCTAAATAAGCTTGCCAATAATTTTCTATTATTTGATTATTCATGAGCGATAACATCTTAGATATTTTGTAAATTCTCATTCAGGTTTTAATCTCTTGTACATTTAATTGAGATAAAACCTTTTTTTTGAGTTCATTACTATACCATAGATTCAGATAGCAAGCCTGACATATCTAAAACTTGTTTAGACCAAATACCAGATTGTTCTGCAACTTCAGCACGCAATTTTTCATCCTCCCCAATATCATTCCAAGTTAATTCCCACATCGCTAGTTGAACTTGAATATTTACTAATTCTTCAGTTTGAATAGGTTCTATTTCTGCTGCTGTCCACTCAATAAACAACTTTATTTCGGAAATTACGCTTTTCACCGCTTCTTTATAAGCAACTTGGGAAAAAGACTTAATCCGTGCTAAATTAGATGCGATATGTCCTAAGCGATTTGGTATATTGTTGAGTTGAAAACGAGCTTGTTTTTCATCTAAATTCTGGTTCATAAAAATCATCAAATAAAAGGTTAGTTGTTTTCTTTTTACTATGATATGATAAATCCTATTCGAGTGAGATACAAGCATTAATAATTGAATGCAGATGGACGCAGATAAACGCAGATAATGTTGTAATTCGTTACACTAGGAAATGCTATAACTGTTAACGAAGGCAGGAGGCAGAAGGCCGTTTTTGTAACGGAGATTTATGCCCCGCTCCAAAAACTTTTTGCCTTCAAAGGCGTTAGCGTAGCGGGACGAAGTCCGGTTTTATATCCCATTGTTTCGATAACTTTTTTTATCCTACCCTTTGAGTGGCCTGTTAAGGGTAGGTATTTTCGCAAATTTAACAAGTAAAGAAGCTACATTTCAACTTAGAAACCGTCGTGAAATCTCTTGTTTTATTGTGCTTCACAAATTGAACAAGAACCTACGTTTCAGCTATAGCAACTGCATCTAACAACACCAACCCCATCTGCTTCAATAAAGCAGTATTCCCATCGGGACAACCATGTTGAATTAGACACTTAGCACAGCCAGTATGACAATTACAATCTCGTGCCATTACCCTACCAACCTCCGCTAGTTTTGGCAGATGTTTAAACACAGCTTCAGCCGCACCATTGCCACCATCACTGGTATCATAGAAATAACCAGTATAGTTGTTACCGTCTCCCAACTCCTTCACCACAGTAAAATTCACCTGTTTGGGGTCAACTGTAGCTACAAGCTGTAATGCTCTCATAATTTGATGTCCAAAGCTGTGCATAGCAATGAAGGTACTGGAATATTCCCACAACTGTTGATAACCAGAAGGAATTGGTTCTTTACTGCGAGTTAAACCGCTTCTAATTTCCTTTGCAAATTGCTGGATATATTCCCGCGCACTGGAGTTAATTGTTACCTTTACCATTGGAGCAGAAAACTGAGTACGGAAAGGTTGCTTAAACTTTTCTTCTGATAAAGTTTTGACAATTACAGCTTTGCGGGTGAGTTTACGACACAGGGGACAGCGCGGTTGTTGAGGTAAGGGTTCTTTATAATTGAGACAGCGTTTATTTAAACAAGTCTGCTCATGAATTTGCGTCATTAAATTGTAACCACTGGTAATGTGCTGCACTTCCCCAAAACTCAATTCCAGCGTTAAATATTCCTGACATGACTTACGCAAAATCTCTCTCAAACCCTCATTTCTCTGCGTTGCGCCAGTTGCTGCCTCTTGCTCCCTTTGGGAGAGCTTCGCTAACAGAGGAGCTTCGCTAACAAGTCGGGAAACCCTTTCGGCAGTTCCTCCTGGGGGACACCCCCAAGACCGGACTGCCTCACCAACGCACTGGCTTCTCTGCATCTCTGCGGTAGCCTTCGGCACGACCTTCGGTCTACGTTTATTCCGCGTAAGTTCTACTTGACATTCTTCAACTTCAGATAGAGGTACAGAATGCGAAATTTCCCCCTTTATTCTCTGTTCCTCCTTCACAGATTTTCCTATGACTAGGATGTCAGTTTTGTGCGAAACTTTCCCCTTTATTTTCTGTTCCTGTTCCCCCTGTTTCTTTTCTTCTAAACTATCTGGAGAAAACAATAATGGTAAATTTACTGGGTCAGTCAGCACAGTTAAACTACTGGTTTGTGATATTGTAGTTGCAACTGTAAAAATTGAACTATCTGTTACTTGTTTTAAAATCGCTCGTTTACTGTTCAGGTCTAGAGAAATACATTGATAAGTCAGCATTTGTCCCTTAGCATTTTGTCGTTTATAAATAGCTTGGGGATGCACTTCTCGATGAGCGATATCTTCAGATATTTCCTCTAATTCTTCCCCAGAAATTGCGGCGATTAATTTGATAGTTGTTTGCGATAAACCACCACGAAAATTAACATCTTTATGGGGATAACCTTTAGCCCATAAACCATTACGACCTTTGTGTAAATGTCCTTGGGCTAATAACAGTTTGGCGACATCAAAAGCGGCTGCACCGAAATAGTGTTTAATTTTGTTTGTGGGAATACCTGTTTCTGCGGCTGCACACATCAAATGTTTGGCTGCAAAGATGGGATATTCATCATTAAAAAACACTTCCTCAGCTTCTCCAGATACTAGCATTTCTGGATGTTCTGCCACATAACAGTCAATGGGATTTAAAGCATTGGGAAGCAGCACTGTTAGTCCTGGTTGAGAACGTCCTGCTCTACCACTGCGTTGCTGATACGCCATTTTAGAACCAGGCCAGCCACGCAATACACAACATTCTAATTCTGGTAAATCAATTCCTGCTTCTAAGGCTTCTGTGGCAATTATCCACTTGATTATACCAGACTGAAGTTGATTAACTACTTCGGCTCGACGCTCGGACGTAATGCCACTATAAAATGCGGTAACTTGGTTTGATTTTAACAGTTCTGTTAATTCTCGCACACTGCGCCGGGAGTTACAAAAAGCGATTCCTGATTTATTTTGATTGAGTAAAAATTGAATTATTCGGGCTGTGTCAGCAGTTAAATTGTAACTCGGTTGGGTGACAATTATTTGTTTTTGTGGTGCAGATGCGCCACTTTTACGAATCCAAATTAAGGGTTTGGGGTTGAGTTTTGTAGGTTTTAAACCAGAGATTTTTAAAGCTAATTGTTTAGGATTACCACAAGTAGCACTGAGGAAGATAAATTGCAGTTTTTGGGAGTCACCACCGTATTTATCTACTGCTAGTTTAATGCGGCGAATTAACCAAGCCATGTTTGCGCCATAGCTACCGGAAAGGGTGTGTGCTTCATCAATTAAGATGTAGCGTAATCGTTGATAAAAGTTTGCCCAATTTGGTGATTTCCAAAGTTGTTTGAGTTGGAAGTGAATTAATTCGGGAGTGACACCTAATATATGGGGTTCACTGGCAAGAATTTGTTCTCTTTCTGCTGATTTGACATCTCCTGTGATCATTGCTAAGACTGGGCGATATTTTTGAGGTATGGTAGAAAGTAATTGTGAGATTTTATGGAATTGGTCTAGTGCTAAAGCTCGCAGTCCATAAAATGCTAAGGCTCGGTGTTGTTGATTCATGCAACCTTCGAGAATGCCGGGGTATGTGCTGAGGGTTTTACCACTGGCTGTAGGGGATGTGAGGATAAAACTTTTACCTGTTCTAATTGCTTGTAAGGCTTTGATTTGATGGGAGTAAAGTTGGGTAATTCCTAATGATTGTAGGGCTTTTATTAGTTGTTTTGGTAGGTCTTTGGGGATGGTTTTGAGGTTGGGTTCGGTGGCGGGAATTGTTTGTTGATAGAGTATTTCTTCTCCTAGAAATTCGGTGATTTCTGTTGGTTCTGGGGGATGGTGATTGGGGTGGGAATTTTCGGCAATGGGTGTGGTAGGTGGTGTCCACAGGCTTTGTAGTAATAAGCTGTAGTTGGGCGTGTTCATGGTGGTGTTTTTTGAACTTTGCCCTTATAAATCCCCCATTGGGGGAAGATATTAAGTTGACAGAAGTAAACTCCGAATTTACAAAGTTATTTTTGATAAATGCCATAGTAATTTATTAGAAAATTATCATCTGGCAAATATTTTACTCTCTGAAGGATGTTTGTAATGAGGTTGATTAATGGTTGAATATAAATAGTTAAACTAATAGATTTATATTCCATTTGGTGTTATTCGTCATCTTTATCTATATCCAGGCTTTCATCAATTGTTACCCCGAATGGTAGGGTATCAAAGCCTAAGTTTTCTAGAGTTAAAATTGCTGTTTCAACTGATGAATTGTTGATGGTTTCTTGATTGACTAGGGATGTAAGTAATTCACAAACTCCCTGGTATTGACTGGCATTATAGTCAATCCAACGGTTAGAATATGCAAGTGCATCATGTAATGCCATTACCACTTCTGTATAGGGTTCAAATGGTAATTTATCGCGCATATTACGCATGGTACGCAGTAGGTTATCTGCATAGACAGATGCTATTGGTTCTCCAGAGCAAGAGGAGAGTTTTTGTAAATCTATTAAGATAGATTTGGTGATTTCTATTCCTGAAATTTCTAAGACAGTCTGCTCAATATTCATTGTGTTTCTGCAATAATTCTTGAGGTTTTAATTAGCTACTGCTTTCTATGTTAATACATATTTATCTGTGTTGGTAATTGTTTGTTGCCAGAGTATTTCTTTTCCTAGAAATTCGGTGATTTCTGTTGGTTCTGGGGGATGATTATTTGTGTGGGAATTTTCGAGAATGGGTGTGGTAGGTGGTGTCCAAAGGCTTTGTAGTAATAAGCTGTAGTTGGGCGTGTTCATGGTGGTGTTTTTTGAACTTTGCCCTCATAAATCCCCCAGTGGGGGAAGATGTTAAGTGGAAAATCTATAGCACTTCTAAATGATTGGTGAAAACTGCTGTTTCCTGACTTATCAGTTTTCAACTCAAATAGATTGCTATAGGTAAATTTAAAAATTAGCTTTTGTTAATTACAACCTAATTGTTTTCGTGATTCGGGGTCATTATTGGGGAAGCATAGACCGCTAGGAATGTGTTTGGGTAAATAGCGAGTTAGATTTGGGTCACGCAAACCTGTTTCCAAAAAAGCAGTTAAATCATTTACTTGTTCTGGGTTTAAATGTAAGGGTTTAAACCAAGGACTTAAAATACCTGCGTATTTGGCTTCTAATTTTTGCGGTTCTGCTTTGTTCAAATACTCGACAATTTCACGTATTGTCTGGAAAGATGCACCGTGACCATAGGGGGAACTATCAGCTAAGTTGTAAAGTTGTGGTACTTTGAATTTAAAATCATCCTCTGGTCGTTTAGTAACAGCACCGCGACCAAGATTAAGACCGCTAAAATCGTTGGGGTGGTCTGCAAAACCCACAGCACGAAAATCTTTACCAGATAAAGCAGGTCCGGTGTGACATTGTACGCAGGTAGAACTAAAGAAAATTTTTGCTCCTTTGATTTCCTGTGCAGACATGGCTTTTTCATCACCTTTGAGCCATTTTTGCAATGGTGCTTGGTTAGCAAGTAATGTGCGTTCATAAGCTGCGATCGCCAAAGCTGCGCGTTTATTATCTTCTTCTTGAACACCGACATAAGGACGATCTGGGAAAGCTTGAGCAAATAATTTTTGATATTCGGGAATTTGGGCGATCGCCGCTAAACCCATTTTATGAAAAGCTAAACCATCTATGGGTTGAGTTTCTAAACCATGTAACTGGTAACGGTTAACATCGTTACTTTTAATTAATTCTTCTTTAGCATTAGCACCAGCAACACCTAACCGACCATCCCACATTTTTACTTCTTGATAAGCACCATTTAATACAGAAGGAACTAATACATCCTGCTTATCTATTTCTGTTGGTGATACTTCTGGATCTCGATGTCTTTGTTTATTCCATCCTAAACCACCTGTTCCCAAACCTTGAGCTAAATTAGGACGAAAACCAGCTTGTGCAAGATGACAAGTTGCACAACTTGATTGTTGCCAATGTTTTTTATTAATTGGGTTTATACTTAAAGCGGTTTCATGAAATAAAAATTGTCCCAATTGAATCTTTGCTGGTGTAATGGGATTTTGGGGATCAGCAGGAATTTTATCAAGTTCTGAAGATTCGGGAAGGATAAAATAATTTAATCCTTGGTTATTAGGTGCTGCTGTTTTAATTATTTGTTTTAATTCTTGACTTAAAACTTCTGTTGATTCTGATTTTAAAGCATAGGCAATACCACAATTAAAATCCCAAATATTTATGATGCAAGTCATCAGAAAAATTATAACGACTTTGAAAAAATATCTTTGCGTCTTCATTGTTAATCATCTCCATTAATCAGTTTGAAAGTTACAGCAGATTGCAGAAAAATCAGAAGCTGGAATAATAAAACTCTTGTGGTACAGGCATCTTGCCTGTAATATGTGTATTTTATTCAGATAAAATATGCTGTATCTTGTCTTCTCACCATTTATTTTTATTTAGATTAAAACTCAAAATTTTCTAACAATAAGTTACAAAATTGATTGAGAGGTAAATCAATCAGAGGTTGATAAATAGAGTCAAGATCACTTTTAATTAAAACTTGGATTTTTGGTTGAGGTTGAGAATTGTTGATGATTTCCATTTCTTGAGTAATTAATTTTAATGTGTGTCCAACATTAAGGGTATTCCAAGTACCATTAGGTAATTTAATGTCAGTAATTGTGTAATTTCTCTGTGATGTGGTAATCATGGTATTTTTTACAGGTAAATTAGGGCTAAGATTCCGCGCAAAATCCCTCAGATAGATACTCAATTTTGTGAGTTTTTTTAGAGATGGAACTTGTTCTTTATTGGATAAATTACTCACTTGTAAATCTGCTAAAGTTGTACGATTACCTATATTTCTGATTAGTTCATTTTTTAGGTCTTGTAAAAACAAAGATTCAGCAGAATTAGAAGAATTAACTGCTAAAGCATTTAAAGAATTTGTGGCGAAAATTCCTACAATTAGCAACAATGATCCTAAATACTGGATTGGTTGCTTAAACTTTTTGGATATTTCTATAATTCTCATCACTTCTACATCTCCGAAAAAGCAAATATTAATGTGCAAAAATGATAATTGACTCAGATTTTACATATTCTAAAAACCATCTAAGCTAAATAATTCAGCTAGATTTAATCATTCAGAGAAAACAGGAAATAAGTAAACTGCACCCTGAAAAATTAGATTTGAAAAGAAAAAAAGTAGAAACAATTGATAAAATTATCTCTACAATCATGAATTAAAGTCATGTTTACATCTGTCTAACTGTACCTTTTAAGAAAGCATAAAAAGTATCACGGAAAAACGCATTAGCATTGACTCGTTTAACTATATATCTTTTACTTGTTTTGCGATTATGGATAATTAGGTTTAAAGTTGGGACTCTGCGATTTTGAAGGTTATTATTTTGATTTAATGCAGCAGTAACATCTGTAATTTCCATATTTTTAACTCTGTGATCCAGCATATCTTTTACATCTTTGGGAGTGATATTTTTATGTTGTCCTTGTGTATTAATAAATCCTACAACTTCTAAATGACTGATGTCTGATGCTCCATTAGTAGATGTAAATGGTATTGCTAAAGCAGCGTTTTCTGGCATTTTTCCTATTGCTTGATAAACTTGATTAATACTTTCTCTTAATTTGCTTTCATTATTAATAGTTGTTTGTGGTTGAGAATTTGGTTGAGAATTATTTGCGGGGTTATTTTCTTGTTGTTGGGAGATAATACTATTTACTGAACCCACTACCAATATATTTCGGTTAGCGATACTCTGAACATCAGATAACTGAGCAAAACAAACAGAAGCAAAACCTGCTCCTATTCCGATTGATATTGTGTAAATTAAATTTCTGTTATTCATGATTTAATAAACCAAACTTGTGTTTTTTTAATCTAAATTAAAGTCCAGTGCGTAAGCATTCAGATATTAGTTAACAACAAATTGCCACGCTAACAGCTTTTTAAGGATTAGTCCGAAAATTACTTTTGATAATCACCGATTCATCAAATATTCTGAATACTAACTTCTTACGCTTTTACCTCTCCTTGAAGGAGAGGCGATTTTTTAAGGCGTTATTATTTTAAGCTCTCCTTACTCTACCATTTAAGAAAGAGTTGAGAACATCACGACAAAAAGCATTCGCATTTACTTGTCTAACTATAGTGAGTTTTCCGGTTCTTTTATGACGGATAATTAAGTTAAAAGCGGGTATTCTGCGAGCTTGGAGAAAAGAACCACTAGCATCCGCCAGTAAAATATTTTGTGCTGAAGATATGACACTTTCTGAAGTTAAATTACCACCATTTCTGTATTCATCTGCTGTCATGTCTGCAACATCACCTGCGGTAATATTTTTCGGTTTTCCTTGGTTATTAATATAACCAACAGCTTGATAATTTGTAACTTGAGATGAGTTACATAGTTTTGGTGGATTTCCTATGCGAACAGGATTGTTAGTACAAAATTCTATGGCTAAAGCTGCATCTTCTGGGAGCATCCCAATTTTGCAAAAATAGAGAGAGAAAAAGAATTCGCGATTAATTCTCGCGAATAAACAGGGGGACTTAATCTTGCGACTCTTCCTCCTCCTGTTCCAACCCAGAACGAATATCGAGAAGACACTCATCCAGAGTATCAATGATTCTCTGTAATTCTTCCCAAACAGAGCGTCGAAAAACCGACATCACAGCATCAATATGCTCAGTAGTACCAGCTTTGCCTAAATGTTTATATTTACTCAGTTTTGAAGATGTGGCGCTCTGGAAGCAAGGAGCAGACGCTTGTAATTTGTAGTACCAGTATTTCTTCAGGTTTTGACGGACTTGGTAACGAGCTACCCAAGCTCCTGGGGGAGCAAGTGTTCCCTGCTTTAATATCTGTGCTTGTTGTTTTTCCAAAGCTGTAATTGCTTTGCTTATCCTCTCAAATCGAGCAATTTTATCTTGTTCAGTATCGTTTATTTTTGGTCTTGGCATACACAGACACACAAATCTATTCGCGATCATAACTCGCGAAGCGCAGAGTGAACAGAGATTGTGCGATTAAGTACCTATCCCCAGGCGGGTGCTAGGAAACCATTGAGGTAGGAACAACGCAGAGACAAGATTGATGGTATATTTTCGTACTTCCACTGCGCTCCCACAATTTTCAGTCGTTTATCTATTTGTTTCACTGCTGACTCCACTGCTCCAGAACCAATGGAGCTTAATTGTTCCGCTTGGAAGTACATATAGTTTACTAATCTACTTCGGTGTTTACGTAGATAGTTGATGAACTGGGTTGCTCCCACATATTTACATTTGTTCAGCTTGGTGATTGCTGCTTCTACTTGTCCGTGCCACAGTTCGGCTTCAATATCTACTAAGAATTTTTTTGTGGCTTGTATTTTATACAGGTTTTCTTTCAAATGATACCAGTCTAAAATTTCTTGTCTTCTATCGGTGTCGGCTATTTCTGCAAATAAATTCCAAATACCATCATGTCCATCTCCTAAACAGTAAAGTGTTTTTGCGATGTTTTGACTATTAACCCAATTGGTGAGGGAGAGATTATCCTGAAAGAATGCTCCGTAATATATTCCCTGTAATCTGCCCGTTTTATACTCTTTCCAGTACGCAGGTTTTCCTTTCTCTTGTGAGCGGATTCTGACTTTTCCGCCATCTAGACAGACTTCTGTTAATTTCTGTTTGACATTCGGTGGGGATGTATCCAATTTCTGCACTTGACGATGATAGGTGCTATGACCTACTTCTATTCCGGTCATTACCTTGAGGTCTTGTTCTGCATTTTGGAATGATTCGTTGGCTGCTAGTAATAAACAGCACTTTTCTAGTAATGGGCTAAACCTTCTATATGGCTCAATTCCCATTCTTGCGGCTTGTTGTTTGGTGATGATTATTTTCCCCAGACAACTTCTTATGGTTCGGCTGCGTCCTCTTGTTGTTCCCGTCTTTTCTCCGACAAAAAAAAGGCTATTTTCGGGCTGACGTGTTCTAATACTTGGTCTCTGACGGCTGTTTCGATTCCTTCAAAGGTTTCTATTTTTTCTGGTGGCGTGTTTTTATACAGGATTTTGGCGATGGCTTTTACGTGTGCATCTAGTTCTTTTTTTTCTTCTGGGGTCATTGGCCTTTCTCATAGGGATGGAACACTTTTCAATTGTCGCGAATTTTTGTGTTCATGTACAGTCCCCCACTTTATTCGCGAGACAAACTCGCGAATATTCTTGCCTTCTCCCTATCTTTTTGCAAAATTGGGATGCTCCCGATACAAACGATTTTTATTATCGGGAATTATTTATGAATCTTTTTTAAGAGCCACATAAATGTTAGTTCTAGTAGTGTATGATATTCCTAATGATAAAAGGCGGACTAAGTTATCTAATTTTTTAGAAGGTTATGGCCGCCGAGTACAGTTTTCTGTGTTTGAATGTTTCCTTAATTTAGATGAAATGGGAGAACTTTATGAACGGGTGAAAAAGCTGGTTAAACCTGCTGAAGATAATGTGCGGTTTTATTGGATATCTCAGGAGGCTGTTAGTAGGGTGTTAACTATCGGTGGCGAATCTCCCCAACCACCGCCAAAGTATTACGTTATCTAGGTTTGACGGATTTTGTATCATCATCTTCGACGCATCTCGCCAAATCCCTGAAACCCTATATTTTTCGTTGAGATGCGTCGATTGCTTACTGGGAGCGGGTTTTAGGTATGTGTTTTGGTCAATTTTGTTCAAGATATATGATGTTTTTTGGAGATGCGTCGAATCGGCGGCTGAAACCTTTACTGGGTAAGGCTTCCTAGACGAACTCTTTACCGATTAACTCAAATCGGATTAGTTGGAAACCTTTTTGTTTCCGGCGACGGCTATGGCTGCGGCCTTTACCGATTAACTCAAATCGGATTAGTTGGAAACCTACAGTCTTAACTTCAGTAGTGTTGCTCATAAATACCTTTACCGATTAACTCAAATCGGATTAGTTGGAAACTCTTTATTACAAAATCAAACGCAGATTCTTTTTCGTCTTTACCGATTAACTCAAATCGGATTAGTTGGAAACTTGGTCAGAATTAGTCACGACGGTCTCCTTAAAAAAACTTTACCGATTAACTCAAATCGGATTAGTTGGAAACCTTGCTTGTTCCTCCGTTTGCTATTGAATTTTCGGCTTTACCGATTACCTCAAATCGGATTAGTTGGAAACCCTAAATCATGCTCGAGTAAGGGTTTAGCAGTGCTAAACCCCTACATTTATGCAGGTGTGAATATTTAAAAAATTAACCAGATAGCGATCGCCCAAAAAAACCATCTCATCAAAAACCCTACAACACAAGAGTTTTACCCAAAACCCAAACCAAAGGAAAACGCCTTTTCAACCTACAGCTTTAATAATAAACATAGCAATAAACAAAACCAAACACCCAAAATCAACAGTAAAAATGTATGATGAATCCACGCCGAGTCATGATACTCGCAGATGGCGATAACGCTTTCATGGCTGCTCAAAACTTTAACCGCAAAATCAACTGGCACAAACTCAGAGACTATTTAGCAGATCCCAAAGAAGGGAGAGAACTAATAGAAATAGTCATTTATTTAGGCTTACCACCAGCAAAAGATAGATTTGAAGAACAAAGAAAAGCCAAAGAAAGATTTATATATTGGGCAAAAAGTAACGGCTTTTTAGTAGTAGCTAAAGAAGGAAAAGCCAAAGGTGATGACTATGAAAATAACGTTGATGTTGTCATGGCGATGGATGCCATAGAACTAGCATTAGAAGTTAAACCAGACATCGTTGTATTAGTCACCGGCGACTCTGATTTTGCATATTTAGCCGAAAAACTCAGAAGGAGAGGAATCAGAGTAGAAGTAGCTTCCGTAGAACAATCATTAGGTAGTGAATTAAAAAACGCCGCTAATAGCATTGTTGACTTAACCGAAGTTTTTGATCAATTTGATCAACATGATGTTAACCAAAATTACCATCGCATAGGACATAACAACATTTTTGATTAAAAAATACACTGGTATCAAGGCAAAAGTCAAGGGGCAAAAGGCAAGAGTGAAAAAACTTTCAGAGATTTTAGATTTTTTACATACCTGGGTTTTTTTAGCCGACTTATTTACCACAAGAAATATTCATGAAAACCATCAACGGTAAATTAATTAGTGAAGAACTGCAACAGTTACAAGAACTGACAGACATCACCACTAATATTACATATCGCTGTGACAACCTAGAAACACAAGTCACAGAAATAAATAAACAAAACTACAGCCAATACTTCCAAAAAGTCAACCAAGAAGTAACCACAGTTACCACCTATCTGCAAAAAGCTTACCTGGAGATAAATAACACTTCTACTTCCTTGAGACAAGTCAGACAAGAAGTAAACACTGTCAAAACCCACCTGCAAGAAATAGATCAAAAAATTACCGATTTAGAAACACAAACCCAGAAACAAGCCAAACAATTAATGATTTTTAAATTGATCACCATTATTGGTTTAGTTAGCTTGTGGTTAATTTTTACTAACCATCAACAAGACAACTCAAAACACCGCAATTTTAGACGATCTCAAATTAATATGATGTTGATTGTTTAGGGAGAGGCAAGAGGCAAAAGGCAAGAGGCAAAAGGTAAGAGTTAAAACCTAGTTATTATTAGGTTTTTAGGACTAATTATGTCCTAACTTGAATTACTACAATCATATCATTAAATCAGTCATTAAACATCAACAAAAAACAAAAAGGTAAAGCGATGAGAGCAATAGTTAATGGTAAATTAGTAGACCTTCCTGAAGGTGCAACCGTAGAAGATTTAAGAAGAAGACTACCAGAAATCGGTCAAGATGATGTTATGGAAGAAGGTTTTTCTGGTACTCGTCCTTTGAATAATAATGAAGCACTAAAGGAAGGATCAAAAGTTTGGTCAGTTCCCAAAATTGTCAAAGGGTAAAAAGGCAAGAGGCAAAAGGTAAAATAATTTTAGTCAATTTTCAGATTCATTTTTTTCTTTTTTGAATCATTTCCACATCAAAAAATCTAAAATCATGGCAATAATCATTAACGAAGATAAACTAGGATTTTTACCTAGTGATAGAATTATTGAAGAACTCAAAATATTAGAAAGAGTCGCCAAAAATGCCATCGTTGGTTGTAAAACTATTGGCAATATCAAATATACAGCCATCCTCATTAAAGGAATGCCATTATCTTCCAAAAAATTCAAAGTTTCTAATACTGATATTCTGTTTTTATTACCACCAGAATACCCCCGTCTTCCTCCTATTGGTTGTTATCTTAACTATCCTTGGAGTACGGTAGGTGAAGGAGATCATCACTTCACCAGACAAAGCTATTATGGCGCACCATTTTTAAGTGAAGAAGGATGGTATTGGTACTGTGTAGGGTTAGGTGGTGGATTTAATCATGATGTGTGGTTAAACTCTTGGCGACCTAGTAATAATGTAGAAAAAGGGCATAATTTAGCCACCTTATTTGTTACCGCCCGTCACGCTATTAATAGTGAGAATTAAGTGAAGGCAAAAGGCAAGAGGCAAGAGGTAAGAAAATAGTATTTAGATCCCCAACTTCTATTTTCAATCTTCAAAACCAATGATTAATTTATCAAAGAAGTCGGGGATCTTTTTCTCCAACTTACCAGATCCCCAACTTCTATTTTCAACCTTCAAAACCAATGATTAATTTATCAAATAAGTCGGGGATCTTTTTCTCCAACTTACCAGATCCCCAACTTCTATTTTCAACCTTCAAAACCAATGATTAATTTATCAAATAAGTCGGGGATCTTTTTCTCCACATAAAACACAATCTAAAAACATGAAAACCACCACCAAAAACTCCCTACATATCCCACCCCAAATGTGGGCAGAAATTAAAGATTATCTCTTAAAATCTCGTCGAGGTAATGAAGAAGTATTTTGTGTCATTTTCTGTCAAAGACAACAAATATCCAAGCATGAAACCCGCTACATTCCCAAAACTTGGGTAGTTCCCAGCGCTGACTGTTATGAATATCAAACCTCTAGCGGATTAGTATTAAAACAGGATTTTCATACCTATCTGTTAGAAAACCATTTAGAACCAGAATTAGATATAGTTCACATTCATACTCATGTCGGTTATGGTATACCAGATTTCTCTTATGTTGATGATAGACATGAATCAGAATATGCTCAATTTATTTCCTCTAATTTCAGTAAAAAACATCGGTTAATTTCTGGAGTATTTGATCAAAATTTACAATCTTATCAATTCCGCATCTGGGATAAAAAAGGCAGAAAATTTCAAGAGTTAAAATTCTGTAATTTATTATTTGATATTGCTTATCATCCCAAAAACACAGATAATAATTTGATTGATGACTTGATGTTTAACCGTCAAAAAATATTTGGTGAAGGTAATCAAAAACTTCTCAATCAATTAAAATTAGGATTAATTGGTTGTGGTGGTATTGGTGCAATATTTACTGAATTATTAGGAAGATTAGGTGTCAAAAATTGGGTATTAATTGACCCAGATAAATTAGAAACCGTCAACCTAAATCGAATGCCAGGGGCAACACCAGAAATGGTACAACAACAATGGTATAAAGTCCATTATGTGAAACATTTGATTAAAAAAATCTATCCCCAAGGTTCATCGGTAAAAACCATCTCTGCAACCATTGAAACAGAATTAGCTCAACAAGAAATAGCCAGTTGTGATTTAATTGTTGTGGCTACAGATAACCACCTTTCCCGGAAAACTGCCCAAGAAATAGCATTAAAATATATGCGTCCCTTTGTATGTTTGGGTACTCATATTGATGTAAAATCAGACAATACTCCGCGAATGTATTGCAGAATTACCATTCCCCCTTTAGGTGGTGGTTGGTGCTTAATGTGCGGTAACATTATTAACTTACAACGCGCTGCTTTAGAATCTGCACCTAATGAAATTCATAATATAGCTGCTAGTGCAGGTTATTTAGAAGGTGTAAATGATCCGGCTGTATTCTGGTTAAATAGTATTTGTGCTAGTACGGCTGTAGGTATTATTCATGGTATGGTAAGCGGTTTTATGAATGTAGATTCTGGTATTGACTGGATTTATGACTTTCCTGGTAGCGAATGGCGCAAAACCGATACTGAGTATTTACACAACGATGATTGTTATTTTTGTAGTTAAGTAATGGGTAAATTATATCCAGTAAGGCAAAAGGCAAGGGGTAAGAAAATAGTATTTAGATCCCCGACTTCTATTTTCAACCTTCAAAATCAATGATTAATTTATCAAAGAAGTCGGGGATCTTTTTTCCCAGGAAAATGCCTTTTCCTCCTGGTGTTTTAATTATCAATAGGGAAACTCAACATCTTGAAAATTATACTTAAAATTATGCTGGTGTTGGGTTTCGTGTCCTCAACCCAACCTACAATTATTTGTGTGAAGTTTTACATCATAAATCTAAAAAAATACCAAAGATATACTTTTTATACATCCTAAAAAGATATTATGTTTCATAAATAATCACAGGCAACCTAGAGGTAAAATCTATTAATGGAAAAGCCCAAAAAATACGCCAAGATTACTGTTATTACCTTTGCACCGGTGCAAGGTTTTATTGAAAAATCCCGCAAACTCCGCGATTTATATGGTAGTTCATTTCTCATTTCTTATCTAGCTTGGATGCTATGTAAAACCGCCGAAGTACAATATCAATGTCAGGTAATTTCACCTGCTTTAATTAACGTTATTCAAGGTACACCAAACCAAATTATTATAGATGGTGATTTTCCTGAAAATGCTGCTAGAAATACTTTAAATCTAGCTTGGAAATGTGTGACAAAAGCCTGTCAAGAATGGTTAGAAGACTGTTATCAAATCCCACGTAATTATAAACTTTGGAATCGGGTTTGGCAACTCTGGATTAATCACACTTGGGAATTTTTCTGGGTACAAAAGGAAAATAGTACAATAGACGAAGCACGTCAATTATTAAATAACTGTAAATATCAAAGAGATTGGACAGGTATTAACTGGCAAGGTGAAAGTTCTACTCTTTCTGGTGCTGATGCGATCGCCTATCCACAAATGGATCAAATAGCAGATCCACGACAATATAATTATCAAGAACAAAAAGCATCAATTGGTCAATTTTA
The DNA here is from genome assembly GCF_038050375.1 of Okeanomitos corallinicola TIOX110. Lineage (NCBI taxonomy): Bacteria > Bacillati > Cyanobacteriota > Cyanophyceae > Nostocales > Aphanizomenonaceae > Okeanomitos > Okeanomitos corallinicola. The sequence goes on from NZ_CP150887.1 coordinate 67,206, forward strand.
TCAGGCAATTCAACAAAAATTTGGAGAATCATTTATTGATAGCAGAGAAGAATTAAGTTTACCAGAATTAGTGAAAAGAATAATTACTCATCAGGATGTTTCTAACAGATTAATTGAGAAAGTAAAAAAATACTTTCTACACACAGAAAATGATTTTTATGAATTATTTAAGGATATTCAGCAGTTAGCAAAAGACTTGAATATTGATACATTTAAAGAATTAAACCGCCATGAAAATAACTATTGGACTGGTTGGTTTATGGGTGATGGTGATGAAGCAGGAAAGTTTTTAAAAAAATATCCAGATAAAACCAAAGAATTTAGTGAAACAATGCGACACTGGGGTAAAAATTTTAAAGATGATCCTCCCGAAAATTGTCGGGTAGTTTATGCAGGTGGTGATGATTTTTTTGGGATTTTCTATGATATCAAAACAGGAAAACAATTAAATCCTTATTTATGTATTCAGGAATTTATTAAATTTAAAGAAGATTATTGGCACAAACCCGAAAAAAAAGATATCTGTGCTAGTGTGGGTTTTGTGTGGACTGGTGCAGGTGTTCCCCAAAGAGACGTTTTACAACATTGTCGAGAAGCGGAAAAATCAGCCAAAAGTCATGGACGAGATAGAATAGCCATGAGAGTTTTATTTAACAATGGTAATTATATAGAATGGGTTTGTCCTTGGGAGTTTTTGGAAATATTAAATAGTTATGAAGACAGGAATAAAACGCAACCCAATTTTGCTGATTTTTGGTATGTTTTATATTTGTTAGCTATTGCTAAACTATTGCATGAAGAATATTTACAATTATTAGATTTGTATTTTTATTCCTTGATTCACAAACGCCGTCTAGCAAAACCCAACTGGACACATATCTATAATGATATTGCAACTTTAGAATCTCGTCATGCTTTCGGTAAAACTAAAAAGGAAAGTAGAGAGATAGCATTAGCTTTAATAGATATCTATTTTCCCAGTTATGCAGAAAAGATTAGAGATGAAAATAACTGGTGGAATAAACTAAATAAAGATGAAATTTTAGAAACAGGAGGAATTTTAGGCGATCGCACAAACTACACTATAGATAATACCACCAACCAATTAGATCAACAAAAAATTAATCAAGCTATCAATAATTGGGTAATTAATCTTGCTAAAATAGGATTTCATTTATGCTCGTAGTAAATATGTTTATAACCTCATGAACCTGTTTATAGCCGTTCCCAAGAAGCGTGAGTTACAAAGTCTTTTCGTTTTAGGAAGAAGAATCAATATTTTACCCTAGCTTTCTGTCTTTTAATATATGTCAATAATCATAAAAAATAAATCTGTAAAGTTTACCCATCTCATTATCATTCAACCTTTAGGTTTTTTATATGGTAGTGCAGGTAAATTTCTTTCGCCAGAAAATTTAGTAGGACGTTCAGGAACTAGCTTTCCTCCCAGTAGTGCAGTATTATCCGGTGTCTTTGCATATTACCATCAACAAAATCAAGATACCTTTAATCTAAATTTACTGCATCTTGCTGGACCATTTTGGGCAGAAAATAACAAACCTCAAAATTTTTATGTTCCCACACCTTTTAACTGTTTAGTGAAAAAAGGAACAAATCAAATTAGTGATTTATTAACCTGGAATGGTACAGAATGGTTAAACCAACAAGGTGAACAAATCACAGGGAAATTTCCTAAAGGTACATGGACAAATATTAGTGATTGGCATAATTTCAACTGGTTAAATAAAACAGTGTGGATGAAATCAGAAGAAGATGATGATGATAATAACCACAGCAATAATTATGAACCTTGGCGATTTTTACCCCATTTACACCCCAGAATGGATACAGAACAACGCACAGTTAATAAAGATGTATCACAGGGTAGTTTATTTTTAGAAAATGCCGTACAATTAGCTCCAGATATTTGTTTAATTTACCTATCCAACACACCTATAAAAGACGGTTGGTATCGCTTTGGAGGAGAAAGTCACATAGTAGAAATTACCTGTGAACCATTATCTACAGAAACTCAAGAATTACTAAATCAACCAGTAGGAAAAAACTTTGCTTTAATCACTCCTGGAGTCTGGGGTTCTAACCGTTTATCTCAAAGACAACCTATTAATTTAGAAACAGGTAATCTTGAAAAATATCAACAAGAAGATCCTGAAAAAACCGAAATCACAAATTGGCATGTGGAAACTTTAATGACAGAACGTGCTATACCTTTTCGTTATCGTTTAGGAAACAATCAAAATAATCAAAATCAACCCCAACATAAACCCCATACTCCTAAATTATTATCTCGTGGAAGGTATGCTGTACCTGCGGGAACAGTGTATGTTTTAGAAACAGAAATTAACCAATCTTGGCAAGAATGGCCAGAGGACTGGTTTCCCAAAGAGGGACCATCATTAAAACGGTGGGGTTGTGGTTTAGCTTTACCTTTAGAAAATGTTTGTAGTTCAAATAGCTAAAAACCTTTTAACCTTTGTATGAAATAGGAGAAATATCAATGTATCAAAAATCTTATACTAAGTAGGTAGGCAGGATAAAACCGATATATGTTTAGTTTTGTAAAAACGGTGAAATAACCTATTGATAAGGTCAACACTGAACTTACTTTTCGTTACATAGCTGTAAATTTTTTCGCCCACCTACTTAAATGCTAAGTAGGTAGGCGTTGAAAATTGTCGTCATGGCAAGGGAAGAGACTTTCAGCGATTTTACATTTTGTTACATACCTTGGTTTTTTCGAGCCGACTTACTTAGTAACTGGAGTTTAGACTAAGGTATTCTCATCTCTACATTTTTTACACTTGATGTCTATTAAATTGATCACTCACCCCAAAATCCAAAATTATCCCTCAACATCCTCCTAATTAAACTACCTGAAACAACCTACAAACACCAAGAATCACCACCAACAAATCCCTACCATCAGCACCCCTCTTAATAGACATCTCCAAATCCAAAATCATCGTTACCGCCCCAGCCAAAGCATTGATATTTGTATTTGCTACCTCCTGACGCAAATAGTAAATACGATGAGGATTACTGATATTACAAACTTGAGCTAATTCACCATCCTTCTTCACCCCAGAAACAATGGCAGACTTCACCCATAACCAAGTTCTAAACTGCGTTAAAAGAGTGCTGATAATCACCATAAAAGGCTCAGAACGAGACAGTAAATCATCCAACAATTGCAAAACTTTATGGCTTTTTCCTTCACGCATAGCCGCAGCCAATTGTAGGCTATTCTGAGTTTGACATGGCACTAACTCCTGTACCTCCCCAAGCTCCAATTTTCTACCCTGAGCATAAATAGACAATTTGCGTAACTCAGAAGCTGCACGAGTCATATCATTACCAATAGCTTGTGCTAAATATGTCACCGCATCCTCTGACAACAGCAGTTTAATTTTCTTAGCTGTAACAGCATTATCAGTGGGGTTCGTGTAGAGTTTTACAGCAAGAGAAACTATCGCCTGTTCAATCAAATCATACCGCCAAGGTGGTATCAACGAAAACTCTAACAACTTGGCATACTTAACCAAATGTTTGTAAACCTTTAGCCGCTTATCCACATTATTAGCCACAAACACCAAAATTGTTGAATTAGGCAATTGCACCAACTGTTGCAAAGTTGCCAACTCAGGATCACCCCACTGCTTGAGGTGGCAATTTTCCACAATTACCAGTTTTTTACCATCAGTCAGGGAACGAGTACGAGCCACACTCAAAGCCTTATCAAGCTGATTATCTGAAAATCGGTGATAAGATAAACTCAGCCATTGAAAATCAATCTCTGCTTTGTACTGGTTTAGCTGTGACTGAATCGCGTATTCGTCATCACCAGTTAGCAAAACAATCATCCTCTGACCCTCCCATTATTACTGAGATTGGCAGTTTTAATCAACACAGTCAGGGGTTTTGGACTTTGAGTAGCTCGTTGCAGCATTTTAGCGATTCCTACGGAGCGCTTCGCTATCGCCTCTTTACCACTCTCAAACTTTTTCTGATAAGCTGGTGTCACCTCTAAAATTGCCTTAGACCCTTGCAATTTCACCAAATGACCATGAGCCAACAGCTTTTGATGATTGGGTTTAGCCTTATCCATCACCTGTTGCCAAATTTGCGCCAAATTAGCAGTGTTATCGCTATTAAGTAGGTCAGTAGTATTAGCAGTATTGGTGACAACTGCTGGTAACAAACTATCCTCACCCCCATCTCCAGGTTTCTCACTTCTCTTGTTGACGGTGTACGTACCGAATGTTGGTAACAATTTGTTATCATGCCCTGGTTTAACATTGGTTTTCGTTGTCTCCACAGCCAATAAACCAGGCAATAAATTGAGTAAACAAACCTCCAGCCACACGCCCGCATTTACCGTATACCGCAGATAATTTTCAGCTTTTTGTAACTCCGCTAAAGACAAATTCAGAGTCTCAAAATTCCAGTGTTTAGCAAAAGCTTTGAGTTGGGTATAATTGACACAACCAGTTAATAAAGTTTGTTCCTTCGGTGCAGATTTGATAATCAACAAATCTCGATATGTTTGCAGTAAATTTGAGATAATCAATTTGGGCGTTTTCCCAGAGTCTACCAATTCTCTAGCAACTTGCAGCAAATTAAAAGTGTTGTTAGTAGAGATAGCCTGTAAAATAGCCATTAACTCGGCTTCTGTCACACCCCCAGCAATTTCCATGATATGATGGGCAGTGATATCTGTATGCAAAAGACCAGCTTGACCGAGTAATTGCAGCGCATCTCGTAAACCACCATCACTGAGTCGAGCGATCGCACTTAACCCCTCATCATCAACAGCAATAGATTCCGCATCTGCTATAATACGGAGATGCTGCACAATAGTTTTAATTGATAAAGTGCGGAAATTAAACACCTGACAACGGCTGATAATAGTAGGTAAAACCTTGTGCTGTTCTGTGGTGCAAAGAATGAAAACCACATGAGGAGGCGGTTCTTCAATACATTTGAGTAAAGCATTTTGGGACTGGGTTGTGAGTTGATGCGATTCATCAAGAATAAAAATTCGATAACGTCCTGCGACTGGTGCTAAAGTACAGCGTTCAATTAAAGCACGAGCATCATCTACACCATTATTAGAAGCAGCATCAATTTCACTCACGTCTAGACTATTGCTAGTTTCAATTGAACGACAAGATTGACAAATTCCACAAGGTTTATCAGTTGGTTTTTTGCTGTTGAGACAATTGAGAGATTTAGCAAATATGCGTGCAGTCGAAGTTTTACCAGTACCTCTAGAACCTGTGAACAAATAAGCTGGGGCAATTTGTGAGTGTTTGACAGCATTAGTTAAAGCAGTTTTGATGTAAGGTTGTCCCACTAATTCTGCTAAAGTTTGGGGACGATATTTTTGATGTAGGGCGACTGTAGACATAGGATTTATTCATCTTAATTCGTCGCCCTTGCCCCTGTTAAGGGGATAGGATATTAGTTGAAATTTATAGATTATTTGCGATTAATGAGGTACAGAAAAAAGTTGATAAAGTTGTTTCAACTAATGTAATTTATTAATTTATCAGTTAACAATTGTTGATTTCAATGTTTAATACATTCCCTTTTAAGAGAGAAAATAAATTTCTTATGCTTTTCAACCGTCTTATTTTCAGGAAAACTCAATTGTTAATTGTCTATTTTTTAACATATTTTGTTATAAATTCAATATCAAATCGAATCGAATCTTATATGAGATTTTAGCTGACAAAATAGTAAAAATAATTCGTACAGAATTGATACAATCAGGAATAGAGAACTTTTAACATAAAACAAGTATAAAATATTTTAGCATAAATCTTTGTTAATAAAATTTGTAACTCATTTACCTCAAATCTGCTGTATTATTTAAACCTAATTAAACTTAGTCAACTTTACTGATAAAGAAGTTTAACAAAGAATTTGACAATTTAATCTACTTTTCTCTTTTCAACTTTCTTTATCCCCTATAGCCTTAATATGCGGTCTTTCTGGCAACAAACATGATATCAAGGGGTTTATGGTTGCCTTTTGTCTGTTCAATTTTTGGCAGTGTTAACTAACTAGCGTTAATAATCTCATGCTATATTAATGATAGCAATTAATTTATGAAAAACATTTACATCTCAAAAGTCGCGCAACTGCGAAAACAAAAAAATCTAACTCAGCGCCAACTAGCTGATTTAGTTGGAGTTGATCCTTCAACTGTGCGTAACTGGGAGCGAGAGCGAGGAGGGATAGAAACCTTCGTTAAACTGGCCAAACTTTGCAAAACACTAGATTGCACTATTGAGGATTTGTTTGAAGCGCAAAGAGTCAAGGAGGATGATTAACTTTTTACCTATTAATTTTATCACCTGTGTTATTGCTCATCAACCAGAGCGATCGCTGTTAACCAATGTAATCACCTTTGAAAGAGTGCCAGGGGGAATCGCCAAACCCCTGAATATGCACAGGTTATGGCATTTTACTAGAGTATATGAACGATAACCCTAGTAAAAATAGGGAACAGTCACAGATATCTCCTAGTAACAGCCCTAGTAAAAAGCGACGAAGAAAGGGTGATGGTAATGGGTTTATTTATTGGCGCACCATCACCAAAAATGGTAAAGATTACCAACAGGCTTATTATCACTGGAAAGAAAACGGTCAGAAAAAGACCAGATATATACCCAAAAAATTACTGGGGGATATTCAAGAAGCTGAAGCTGCTAAACGTCCAGTCAAAGAAATTCTACTTATCTTAGGCTTTTCTGTCACCCCTAGTAATCAAAGCCCTAGTAATTTACTAGGGGATATCTCATTAAACCCTAGTAATTCCGACTTCTCCCCTAGTAATCAAAGCCCTAGTAATTTACTAGGGGATATCCCATCAAGCCCTAGTAATTCTGACTTCTCCCCTAGTAATGACAGCCCTAGTAAAATGCGACGGCATAAAGGAGAGGGTAGCGGTAACATCCACTGGCGCACGATCAGCAAAAATGGCAAAGATTACCCACAGGCTTATTATCATTTTGAGTTTTGGACTCAGGGCAATCGCTTGATCAAATCTTCTAAGTACATCCCTAAGCGGTTCATACATCGAGTTGAGCAGTTAGAACAACAGAAAGCACCGGTTAAAGACATTTTGCAAGTCTTGGGTGTAGAATTGTAAGCATTCAGATGTTAGCATTAACCATATAAAGTTTTAAGTAAAATAGACTGATTTATCCAACCGTTTTTAGCCAAATTTACTGATACCAGAAATCACACCTTTTCTCTATCAAATTTAGTCCTGTCTAGCCATATATGCGATTTATCTGCTGATATCTAGGAGGATGTTTTAAGTTTTTCAAACCACATTTTTAATTTCTCCAAAATTCTGGTAAAATTATTTGATGTTTGACAATCTGTGTAAATTTCTTGTAGAAAACTTTTCTAGCGACTTTGCTACTTGGTTATTAGGTGAATCCATAGTCCTAACTGAGTTAAGTCCAAAAGAACTATCCTTAGAACCAATTCGCGCTGATGCTCTTATTCTTCGACAATCAGCAGAAATAGTCTTACATATTGAGTTTCAGACTCAACCAGACAAGAACATTCCTTTTCGCATGACAGATTACCGTTTGCGGGGGTATCGCCGCTTTCCTAACAAGCAAATGCGTCAAGTAGTAGTTTACTTGCAAAAGACTGATTCAGAACTGGTTCAGCAAACCACATTTACTTTAGAAGAAACATTTCATCGTTTCCAGGTAATCCGCTTATGGGAACAACCGACTGAAACATTTTTGCAAACCCCCGGTTTATTGCCTTTTGCTGTTTTAAGCAACACTGATAATAAAGTCAACACTTTGCAGGAAGTGGCAACTGTCATTGATAACATCACCGACAAACAGATGCAAAGTAACCTAGCGGCATCTGCATTTATCTTAGCTGGGTTAGTATTAGAAAAAGAAGTGATTCAGCGTTTGCTGCGGAGAGATATTATGCGTGAGTCAGTCACTTATCAATTATTGGTAGAAGAAGGACGGGAAGAAGGACGAGAAGAAGGACGCTCAGAAACTGTTCGACTTGTTGCTGTCAATATGCTCAAGGAGGGTATGTCTATTGAAGTAGTTGCCAAAGTAACTGGTTTAACAGTTGAACAGGTGCAAGAATTACAAACTACAGAAGCAGAAAACTCAGGTAATTGAGTACAAATCGTATCCAACGCCAACTACCTACACTGTACCTGTATTCAAGTCAGTGTAGGTTTGTAAGCTAATTCTTGCAAAGCAAAAGATGACTAGCCCATAAGCCTTGAAGAATTTAGTGTTAACAGTTAGTTATTAAGCTTTTGGAATATAAAGTGGTAGCAAGAAATGACGCATAGACATTTCCACATCTGGATTTGGTCTATCTCCATAAGGAACTAACATAGCCGGATGATCGGATTGCTGCAAGTGCATTTTGATACTCGTACTAGGAATAGCTTTAGCAGCTTCTATCAAATACTTGAGATTAAACTGAATATTCAACATCATTTCTGATGGTAAATTAGCAACAATCACCAGATCACCTTTACCAAATTCCCGTTCAATAGATAACCGTAATTGCTGCAAACTGCCATCAAATTGCAAATAAATTCCTTGTGCTTTCTTATCCGTTAGTACAGCTAATCTTTCCAGTGCTTTAACCAACGGTGCTTTTTCTAAAATTACCTCTTTTTCAAAACTAAATTGAGCTAACAATTGTTCACAATCAGGATAAATTCCTTCTAGAACTGGACAGCTAAGAATAACATCTTGCCAAGCCAAACCCAAACGATTACTTTGGGCATCATACAGCATATTTATTGATTCTACATCATCACCTAAATTTCGTGCTATTTCTCTCACCACACGACCAGGAAGAGTAAATTTAATCATCTCGTCAGATGTAACTTGTTGACGTGGTTTTCTACCGATTCCTTGTGTTGAAACTTCAGTAATAGCAACTCGATGTCCATCAGTACCTATCAACTTTAATTTCTCCTGTGTAAGTTGAACATGAACTCCAGTCACAATATATTTATTTTCATCAGTGCTAACTGCATAAAGCACACTTTTTAAACCATCTTTGAAAACGATTGTTGGCAAAGAAACAGGAGTAGTATCAATGATATTAGTAGGTGGAAACTCCTCAGCACCGATACCTTTAATTTCATATTTACCATCGGTATCAGATATACTGAGAGAATATATCTTTGTTGACTGATCCTCTTCTGTAAGCTGTGTCATTTGAGTTTTACTATTCAGAGAAATATTACCATGAGGACAATGTTTGACTATCTCAAATAACATTTGCACTGGTACAGTAATTTCACCCTTTAATAACACCTGCGCTGCAAAACTCGCTTGAATTGTTAATGCTAAATCTGTGACAGTGAGATGTATTTGTTGTGTTTCAACATCAGCAATAATCAGGACATTGGCAAGAATAGGATGACTAGGTTTAGCTGGTGTAGCACAATGGACTAAAAACAGCGCATTGTAAAAGTTAGTTTGTTCACAAATCACTTCCATCCCTAATTCTACCATTGGTTGAGGAGTTGATTCCTTTTTGGAAGATTTTTTCTTGGACTTCTGCTTTTGAATTGTTCCATCTGAAGTATCTGGATTGATATTATTTCTTTGCTTTGTAATTGCTTCATCTGAATTATCAGAACCGATATTACTCCTCTGCTTTGTAACTGTTTTCTCAGAAGTATCAGAAGTAATATTATTCTTCTGCTTTTGATTGGTTTCCTCTAAATTATCAGAACCGATATTACTTCTCTGATTTTGAGTTATTTCATCTGAATTATCAAAATTGATATTATTCTTCTGCTTTTGAGTTGTTTTATCTGAATTATCAGAATTGATGTTGTTACTTTGCTTTTGAGTTGTTTTATCTGAGTTGTCAGAATTTATAGAGGTAGATTTTTTCTTTTTACGCACAGGTATTTCTGTGCTATTTGTTGATACTCCATCTTCTATTTCAGTATTAGCAGCATTTTTAGTTTTTGTTTTTTCTATTTGAGTAACAACAGTATTTGTTTGTTTTGCCTTTTCTGTTTCAGTAGTAGCAGCACTTGTTTGTTTTGTCTGCTTTGCAGTTTTTACCTTTTGTTTTTGCGCTGTTTGAGTCATGATCCTTTATCTCTGATTGCATCATTACTATAAGACTGCGGTAGCAGAAACAAATTTTATGAATCTATAAATCACTTTTTCAAGCAATCATTTAATCTATAGCAATCGTAATTGAAATGTGAGAAAACACGGTATTAATTTGTGTGTTTTATATAACTAATAATCTTTCCATGAATTACGCTAAATATAGCACTTAAACCACCAAACAAAATTTTATAGGGTATTAAAAATATTTTCCTTGAACTACGCAATTTCTCATGAAATATTTAGGATTGCTATATAAACATAACCAATAATTTACAGCAGATTCGAGGTTGATGAGGTACAGTAAATGATTGAACTTTAGGTGTTATAATTACCTTCTGAAATTGGTGTACCTCAGTTAATTTAAAAATGCTGTAACTCTAGTAATCCTAAATGCCAAGTAAAAGTTCAAGCAACTTAAAGTTCAACCAGCTTTAAATAGTTATAAAATAAGGATTTTTATCTCAGGTGTTTCTCACGGTTGGGATACGATTGCTATAGTAGACTAGGATAAACTCCTAAATATAACTAAATCCGAAAAATTATGAAATTAAATGAAGTTGTGCCTTGGGGTAGAACATTGCAAGAGTATAAGCTAATGTTTAATTTATCAGAAATAGACCTGAACAAGAAAATTCTGGGCTGTGGTGATGGTCCAGCCAGCTTCAACGCTGAAATGACAGAACTGGGATATTCAGTTGTCTCTATTGACCCCATTTATGAGTTTTCTGAAGACCAAATTAGACAACGAGTTCAAGAAACTTATGAACCAATTATATCCCAGGTAAAACAAAATGCAGACCGCTATGTTTGGAATAATTTTCATGATGCACAACAACTTGGTGACGCTCGTTTGGCGGCAATGAATAAGTTTTTACTGGACTATGAAACTGGTAAAACAGCAGGACGTTATTTATCACAATCTTTACCAAGATTAGAATTTGCTGATAATCAATTTGAATTATGCGTTTGTTCTCATTTACTCTTTCTTTATTCTGAACAACTATCTCTCGATTTTCACATTGCATCTATTTATGAACTCTTGAGAATCGCAAAAGAAGTGAGGATTTTTCCCTTATTGAAACTTGATTGTGAACCATCACCTTATCTTGATCCAGTATTTAATCTCTTTTCTAGTCAACAGTTTAATATCCAAATACAACCTGTTGGTTATGAATTTCAAAAAGGGGGAAATCAAATGTTAAAAATAAATAGATAATCAGGAATTACGCAAAAAAACATCGTTGCAACTATAACTTAATGGAGAGAAGCAATACCTTTATTGCGCTCCTCTCCCATTACAAAATGTGGTTATAGCCGTTCCCAAGAAGCGTGAGGTACAAAGTTTTTTGTTTTAGTGAACATCAAGAATCAGGGAACAGTTAATAAATTGGTGTGTACTTCCTTAGACTGGCAGGGGAAACGCATCTTATCAATAAGGACGATTAAATCTCAATAATGACCAAAATATTCGCATTAACAACCTCTTATTGACAATAATTTAATCCATCACTATGACCCTGAAAAAATCAATCAAACGATAAATTGGGATTTATTGGTTCATACATTAAAACGGTATTTTGTCAATAAAATTTAGATGCGTTTCCCCTGCTTAGACTGGTAAATGCTATATTTTAGTTGAGGATTCTTAGCCGTTTATAGATTACCGGATTACCAAAATACGCTGTCTAGCTCGTGAACTAGCAACATAATACAAACGATTAAACTCCTTAATTTTAGCTAGAATTGATTTATTATCTTCTCCCCGTTCTGGATTCAATCGCTTACTTAAATCTTGTCCATCAATACCTGCTTCTAAGAAAGTGCTACCTTGACTATTATGCACAGTCAATGCAAAGCAATTTCTGATATTAGCAAACTGTTCTAAATGTTTATAGTATTGCTTCCACAGAAAAGGATTACGTTTGGCACTTCTGAGCAACCGTTGAGTTTCTTGTTTAAATCGTTTCTCTTCATCTTCATGTAAAACGTAGATTTGACGCACAATTCCTTCATCTGTTTCTACTTTCAATCTCCAAGCATCATAGTTGTTATAACGTTCTGCCAACACATCCACAACATTAAATTCTGTAGATGTTGAAAGAATGGCAGTTTTACCATCAGGAGCTATCACCGGATCTCTAGTAATCAATCTTTCCCCAGGAATAAATCTACTAGCATTCCTCCCATACAAATATGTCCGAATTTGTTGATTATAAAAGTCAACTTGGGCATTAGTCCATGATAAAATACGGAAACAATCTGGATTATGCACAAATTCTTTAGACATCTTTTTGCACGCATACCGCAGCAAAGTTTGACGTTTTACCATGAGCGAACCGTTGCTTTTATCAGGTAAATATTTAGCAAAGGGATTAAATGGTAGTTTACTTTTAGTAACTGCATAGCGAGCAGCAGTAACAAACTCTAATAAAGGACTATCAATTCCTTGACGGACAACTTGAGTTAATACTGCTTTATTTGCTACTTGAAAACTCAGAGATTTTCTTTCATTAACTGGATTTAATTGTGCGGGGTCGCCCATGAGAATAATTTTGATTTTTGTCCAGGGTGATGCTTGATTAGCAACGTTTTCAATCCAGTGCCACAGTTGTTTACCAATCATGGAACATTCATCAATAAAGACAACATCAAATAAATTGATGTATGATGGTCCTATCTGCTCCAGTATTTTCTCTTTACCTCTAGTCACCATTCCTAATCCTAGTAATTGGTGAATTGTAAAGAATTCTACGTTAGTTATTCCATTTTCTGCTGCCATCCGTCGTAGTACACCTACTGCTTTATTTGTGGGTGCAGTTAATACAACTTTTTTACCTGTGGCTACCAGCACTTTTACAAGTTGAAAAACTATTGTTGATTTTCCTGTTCCAGCAAATCCTACTAACAGAAATAAAGCAGCAGTGACGGTTGGTTGAACAAATGTCCACATTTTATCTAAGGCTTTTTGCTGCTGTTGAGTAAATTGAAATGGGAAAGAATTTGTGGTCAGGAAATTAGGAAGTGTTTCTAGCATAGTTGCTTCGTTAATTCCATTCATTGATCCACTCAATGCAGCGTTAGCTGTTTGGTTAATTCAAAACTATACTCCTTTTAGTATCAAATATTTATTAGGGGTATAAGAGCAGTCATAGCAAGGTTATTTCATTCTAGATTTAAGCAACGAAATATAGGTATTCTCAGCCGTCGTGAGATAGAATCCCTGAAGGTTAAAATAAAGCATTATCGTAAATACATAAAATGTCAAATTTTAGAATGAAACAGCCGTGGCAGTTAGAGGTAAGTCTTTCTGAAGCAATTAATTTGGGGAGTGATAAGTAACTAGGCAGAATAAATTACACAAATTTCTTTACTTTTGCCTTTTGCCTGCCTCCACTTGTGAAATTAATTTTGCACGACTACTTATCATGTCTCCCCTTCAGCAATTGCGATATAAATTGTTTGTGCAGAAATCCAAAAATTCTTTTTCCCCCTGCATCTTGCCCCATGCGGTTCCTTAATGATAATAAGTATTTAATCGGTCATGATATGATACCTGGGAAATAGAGATGAAGTGGCATCAGAGATTAAAATAAAAGACGTAAGCATTTTCCAGAAAGATGACATATCCAACTGCTCCTTGGAAACTTGAAGGCTATGCGATTCAAACCTTGCACTTAGTTGATATAAAGCAAGCTGTTCCTTTTGTTCCTTCCGAATTAGAGATTGTTTCCCTTTTACCCGGTAAAACTTTGGCAGGAACTTATGTATCTTCCTATGAAGCTGGTTCTTTATTGGAATACAATGAATTAATTGTAGTTCCGGCTTTTGTACGCTATCAAGGATATATTGGTGCTTGGATTTCCCATATTTATGTAGATAATGAAGATTCTGTAGCTGGAGGTAGGGAAATTTGGGGATTACCCAAAGAAATGGCTGAATTTAGTTGGGATAAGGATGGTATAGTTAGTGTTAAACAAAATCAAAGAGAGTTATACCAACTGTCTTATAAAAAAGACTGGTTGAGCTTATCTACATGGTGGAAACAAGAATTGAGAGGTAATGCTTTCGGCGGTTTAGGTTCTGAGTTGCTATATTTTCAAAATGATTTTAAGTCCCAAATTAACTTATTAAAATCTAATTTAGAAATTCCCCAACACAGCCCTTTTGCTTCTTTAGGTTTAGGTCAGCCTTGGTTAACTGTAAAATTACAAAACTTAGAATTATTGGCTGGTGTACCCAAATTACTTGGTAATGAAGTCATTAATTTGAGTTATAATTGATTGTTCATACGGAAATTGAAACCTCTATCTTATTTGAATAAAAATTTTAGAAATACCAAAAGGGTGTAATTATGGCCAGAAAGTCCAGAGATTTCAAGGATTTGATGCAAGAAAAACAGAGTTCTCAGAAGAAACGGAAAAATCTGGAAGCACTCAGAAATAAGATGTCAGAGGGTGTTTTTGGGGAACTGGCTGCAAATATGCCGATAGAACCCAAGGGTGCAATCAAAATGTCGGAAGTTATGAAAGATTTTATAGCACCCTATATGGATTCCATAGACAATTTAAAAGAATTAAAGGCTTTTTTTAGTTTGGCTGCGATCGCCTGGAATGCGGCAGTGATACCTGAATCAGATAAAAAAGAAGTTCTTGATGCTTTTGTACAACAGCAGTTGCTTGTATGTGATCCAGAAACCCAACGGGAAACCAGAGAAATTATTGCTGAATTAATTGCTAGAAAACGCCAGCATTTTTCCCATATTAAACGGCTGATTATGGATTTTGATGTGACACAATCTGGACAAAGATATGATATTTCTGTAGCTTCAACTTTGTTGGAAACTGAGTAAAGCAGGATTCAGGATTCAGGATTCAGGAGTAAAATCCCTTTTTAGTGGTAGTTTAATTATCAATTGATTTCTATACACCCTATCTACTGCTATATTTTATCTGCCTGAACCTGGATTTCTCGGACAGATTATCAAAGCTTTATTAAATCTAGATTACTGATAGCTGCATCCTTACCAAAGTATTACCGTAAAAATGCTATAATTTATTGATAATAAAATGCAGATATTAAGATTGAATAGTTCTTATGGGATATCCAAAGCACTGGAAAGAATTAGCTAGAGATATCAAGGAAAAAGCTGATTGGCGTTGTCAAAAATGTGGGCGTGTTTGTTTGCGTCCCGGTGAAAAACCTCCTGACAATATTAAACCCCGTGCGTACAACCTCCAAGTCCACCACCACAATATGATACCTACGGATAATCGCCTTGAAAATCTTATACCCGTTTGTTCATCTTGTCATCTTAGTTACCATCGTGGGGGTAGGGGTAATATTTCGGTGGGGCAGTTGAGCTTGTTTGATATTTCCCAATTTTAGCGATGATCAAATGGTGTAGGTAGGTGGATGTTTGATAACCTCTTACTGCTCTTGCTGACTCTGAGCATATATAGAAAGGGTAAATTACGCTTTCATAACTAATATTAAAACAAAACACGCTGTATCAAGCCTAATAAGCTAACATATATTTTATACAGAAAATACAATTATGTTATATGACAGCTAACTACTTTGTTATCATTAAGTAATTTTTAAACTAATGTTATTATAAATCTACATATAGCTTTCTGCTTAGTATGATATATACATAATTAGATATTTATAAAATTTGTCAATACTAGACAAGGCGCTAGAAAAAGATTATGCTGAAAACCCGCCAGTTTGACATAACCTGAATTATGTCAATCTCAAAAATTTAAATAATAGAACAAAGGTACTATCAAAATGAACGCTTTAGCTGTTGCACAACCACCTGAAATTAACCAATATGCAAATAAATCTATTGATGTATTACTTAATATGTGGCTACATAGTAAGAGTCAGTCTACTCAAGACAGTTACAAGCGTACTGCTATAAAGTTCTTAGCTTTTGTGAATAAACCACTTATTAATATTGGTTTAGATGATATTCAGCAGTGGATTGATAGCTTACCATCTGCCAGCGATAACACCAGAAAAACTTATATCAATATAGTTAAGTCACTGCTTACATTTACTCACAAGTTAGGAATTACACAGTATAACGTTGGTAAGGTGGTGAAGACTCCCAAACCTAAAGATGCACTCACGGAACGGATACTAACTGAACAGGAGATAACTATACTGATACACTCAGAAACTAACCAACGGAATAAGCTAATTTTAAAAATGCTTTACTACTGCGGGTTACGTGCTACTGAGTTAAGCAGTTTGAGATGGGGTGATTTGTCAGAACGGGGTGATGGGAACGGTCAAGCCACTATATATGGTAAGGGTAGTAAAACCCGTGTAGTTATTATTCCCGGTAACTTGTATAAGGAACTGCAAGAGTTAAGGGGTGATGCTGGTAAAGCCGAGCCGGTGTTTAGGTCAAGGCAGGGAACAGGTTTTTTAACCCGTGCTATGATTTGGGAGATTGTCAAAAAAGCTTCACTGAGAATAGGTTTACCCGCACCTAGTCCCCACTGGTTACGACATGGCCACGCTAGTCATAGTTTAGATAGGGGCGCACCTATTCACCTGGTTAGTCAAAGCTTAGGTCATGCCAGCGTCGCTACTACTTCACGGTATTTACACGCTAAACC
The DNA here is from genome assembly GCF_038050375.1 of Okeanomitos corallinicola TIOX110. Classification (NCBI taxonomy): domain Bacteria; kingdom Bacillati; phylum Cyanobacteriota; class Cyanophyceae; order Nostocales; family Aphanizomenonaceae; genus Okeanomitos; species Okeanomitos corallinicola. The sequence goes on from NZ_CP150887.1 coordinate 84,013, forward strand.
ATCTGATTGCAGTAGTTTATATTTGGGGTAAGCGTTGAGGAGCAATGGTTCTAGAGTTTTCTTTCACAAAACCCGGTTGGAGTACAATTGGAGTTGTTTATTTTTGGTCACGGTAAGTAGTTTATGTTGTTGTTATTACGGCATAATTCGCTTTCTTTGCTAGAATTTGACAGGAAAAGAGCGATTCCTACGGAGTGCTTCGCTATCGCATCCCTAGATGAAGGTAAACCCGTTATTCCTGTGTGGCTAGATGTTATTTATCAGGGGTTAGTAAGTCAGTTACCAAGGTAGCGATCGCATCCCTAGATGAAGGTAAAGTTGTGATTCCTGTGTGGCTAGATGTTATTTATCAGGGGTTAGTAAGTCAGTTACCAAGGTAGCGATCGCGTCCCTAGATGAAGGTAAATCTGTTATTCCTGTGTGATTAGATGTTATTTATAAGGGGTTAGAAGAAAAACTAAAAGCTTAACTAAACTAAGAAAATATAGCTTAAGTCAATCGCATCGCTGAGAAAATAGTTTTTCATGCCAAGGTGTTTAACTTAGTGGCTAAAGATAATAAATGACTGCGGTAATATTTACCATTGAACCAGAAAATTTAGATGATCCACTTTAGTCTGTGATTCGCACACTTTCGGAGAAGATTGGGCAGCTAAAAACTTGCTTCTCGTAATAGAAATGATTTTAAATGTTTCACTGTATTATTTTCCCATTCACCATACTTTGTCGGGTCATTATGAAATTGTTTCCATGCTTTTTGCATTAGTGATGGTAGATTATCATTACTATCAGGTTGTTTATAGTAAGGAATTAATCCAACTTCTTCACATACCTTTATTACTTGTTTAGCTAGTTGCCGTAAAATTTCATTTGGGTAACAATATTCATATTCTCCATCAGGAGAATCTACTAGAATTAACTTAAATTCTTCCCATTTTTGGATTATATTTTCTACTTTTTCTGATTCTCCAAGTTCCTGTAGTGTTAATAAAATTGCTCTCATTCTTGCTTCGTCAGCAGGATGACTTCCTTCTTGTCCAAAACTTGGATAGTAAATTTCTGGATCAGATTCAAGCAATAATCTTAAATGAGACCAGCCATACGCAGAACCTACTAAGTAAGTGGCACAGATATCACAAGAAAACTCTACTATATATTCTTGTAACCATGTTTGCTCTAATAACTTAAAATAATTTGGATAAGCTTTTGAGGGATTTTTATTTTTAAGGATATCTCTTTGTTCCTTAATGTACTTACATAAAATCGTTGAAAACGGTTGAGTAATTTCAGTTTCGTAATAGTTATATAACAAATGCCCTAACTCATGTACAAAATCTGGTATAGCTAGTAAGAAATTATCTTCACATAAAGGAATATTAATTATATTTTCTACAGGAAGAGCAGAGAAATAATCTGAACTGTGAGTGCTGATTAACGGATACTCTTCACAAGAGTAATTTACTTGCTCACAAAAGAGTTTACCAAATTTATAAAAATAGTAATCTTTTTTATTGAAATGATATAATAGAGTGAGTTTAGATGTTTCTAAAATATTTACATATTCTGCATAACGTCTATATGAGTTAATTTGATTTTTTAGTAGAATTTCTACACCAAAATCTGGATCATTAATAATTTCTTGTATATCATAAGCTAATTTCTCTAACTCTGTAGATACATTGTTAATATGTAATTTCAACTCTTCTGGTAAATTGTTTAAATCTTTCAAGTGTTCAATTAATGTATGACAACGTTTAAGTAATAACATTACTTGTCCGCAGAAAAATTGTGACATCATAAAATTTACCTACCTTCTTCGCAATTTGCGATATAGCCTTGTAGTTTCAGCGTCAAGTTGTTCACATAGTTCATCAAGATGATCAATAAATTTGTCTGTAAGAGGTTCATTACCAACTAGACTCTGCTGAACTTCTTCTAGATCATTTTTATACCAAGATATATCTCCTTTATGTTGTTCCTGTAGACGCTTGATAAAAAAAGGTGGTACTTTAGGAAGATTTTGTTCGCCTTCTCCTACCCCATTGCTATCACCTAGTTGTGTAACTATTTGTCCTAAGATATTAGACAGATAATTTCGTGCGCTAATAATTTCTTGAGAGGTTATATTTTCTCCACTTTTTAGCTTAAAATGGTGCTTTTTTAGCAGAATAATATAATCATTAAGATTTTTGAACAAATTAGCGGTACTTTTGTATTCTTGAGAAATTATTCCAATTCCGCTCATAGTCTCTCACCTCGTTTGTTTTATTCATCTTCATCAGTTAAGTACACACCTCTTTCCTCTTCATCAGGCTCATCTTCACTATAAAGAGCAGCTTCATCATCAGACTCACTGGCTATAGGTTCAAGAAAAGTATCTCCTAATTTTATAGTAGCTGGAAATCGAGCAGATTTGTCGGGGGCAGCCCAAGCACCTAGTTGTGATAGGCTAAAGACATCATTTAGTGCTTTTGTTATATCTAAATCTAAATTACTATATGCAATTCTAATATGTAATGGATTCGCTGTCCCTGAAAAATTAAATGGCCACCCAGTTGTACAAACAATACCTTCTGTATTATCAATTACAAAGTAGTCACCCATACTAGGATTTTCTATGGCATTACTTGGCTCGTTGGTTTCCTCGTAGTACAACCGTAAACGCGATGAACTAGTTTTGTGAATTTCTATTACTCCCACCTGAACATCTTCTGCTAAAAAGCCTTCTCTTTGCAAAGTGTTAATTGCCTTGAGAAATCCATCATATTCTTCGATATAACTTCGCCCATCTCGATGAATAATAATGGACTTTGGGTGCAAAGCTAACGAGTTAATATCTTTTTGTAAATCTTTCTTTAGTATGCTCAGAATTTGTCTTTCGGTAAGTTTTTCTCCCTGAACAGATGGATATGGTCGAAAATAGCAGTCTTTCCCTCCATTGTATAGATAAGTAAATCCTGCAAAATTATTGAGTACATCAATTCCTATATATACTTCATAATGGAGAGGATTTTTAAGAGCAAAAGGCCATTGACGATTAACCAACAACATTCCTAATGCTGTAAACCGTATATAAGAGTAATATCTTTGTTTGTATTTTTGATTTTCATTTATTTGATATTCATGATTTTTTGGTGTAAAGAATTTTTTTACATTACCTGCATCCACACATTGAAACTGCAAAGTTTCATACAATTCTCTTTTGATAAAATTATGAAAATCAGAGTGTGCATTTTCCGGTATTATTAATAAGGCACAACCTCTATCAATTTCATTTTTCTCTACTTCTCCTTTAATAACCTCTACTTGCTGGCGCAAGTTCTTGGCTTTTTGGTCATCGTAAATTATTTTTTTAAATTTGTAAGAATGGTGAATAAATTTGCCCATTTGATCCTCAAAATCCTCTTGGAACTTTTGAGCAATAGAGCGATGTAAAGATTGAGGTATAAATATATATTGAATTTGAAGTGAATCTCTAGTTAACAATCCAACTTCTTTATCTTGTAATAATTTTAGCCTAGTTTTTCCATAGTCTTGAATATTTACTCCTGTTTGTTCACCATTTCTATTAATATGTAAAATTTTATGATTTCCAAAAATTAAATCAGGTATTTCAAATTTATCTATACTTTTTTCTAAAGGATCTGCGGGTATTACTAATTTTACATTATTACCACAGTCAATATCCTGAAAGTATTTATCTATCAGTTTCTTGCTTTTATCTAATCTGTCTGTTGGCTTTAAAATAGAATGCGAATGCAATTTTGCAACTTTCTGATCATTAGTCTTATAGGTTTTATAGCACAAATCAGATGCTCCATATCTTTCTATGTTTTTATAAGGATATTGGTAAATAATAGCTATTGAATTTGGGTCTATTTGTGTCGTAATCTTCCAATGAGAAGCATTAGCAAATTTTTTGGTGTAATCATACACATTATAATTTTTATTATCTCTGTCAGAATAAAATATTTGTTCACTAATAGAGTAATCAGTAGAAGCTAACATCTGTATTCGATACCATTGATTACCAAATTTATATAAGAAATGTTGCATTTTATAATGGTTGAAATCTTCACCATGAGTTATACGTTCCCAGAGAGATATTCTATCTACATAACGAATTGTTGTATCTAAGGATATATAAATATTTTTATCTGCTAAATAATGGAGACGATAAACAAATCCTTGTAATACATCTACTTGGCTATGATCTCCTGAATTGATAGGTTCTCGAAAATAAAATGAGCCATAGCTATCATTCCAAAGTTCTGGCACTTTCATTAAAGCGGAGCGGATATTATAGCTCAAAAGTCTAAGTGCTAACTTGATTTGATGAGGAGCAATATCACTAAAGTTCAGTTCATAGATGTTGGCATCTGGTAAAAGAACTGCTACGTGCGGGATTAAACGCCATTCTTTTTTTATATTCTTTGTAAGCTCAGTAGTGGCAAGGTAGACTTTGTTTCCTTGCCAATATAGACAAACAGGTTTACATAATGAAGATGCAACCATTCCAGCTAATCGATGAAGATTTTCAAGGTAGTTTTTATTTTTCTCTGGAAGTTTAGTGACTTCCAGCAATCTGTACTTACAGGATAGTTCAGATAAATTTTTAATGGCAAATAAATTTAGAAGATGATTAGTCATGAAGTTAGCCTCACACACATTTGTTGAAAATTACAATATTCACAAGATAAAGGACTATTTGCATAATCATAATCTTCTAAGCTATCGAGATTATATTTGCTATCACCAGATAAAGCTTTTATTTGTGAAATGCTTTGATAAATAAAATTATCTATACTATTTATGTTTTCTTGATTAACATAATGTTCTATTATTTTACCTTGTAAAAGATTTGCTTCAATTAATAACAATTCCTCTGGTTTATATTTTCTCCATCTCCAATTATCTAAAACTGCAAGAGCATATAGATTTAATTGCCGAGAATAGTCACTGGTTTTGCTACGGCTTATTTTCCAGTCAATAATGTACAATTTATCTCTACCATAACTCATTATTAAGTCTAATTTAGCTGAGACTGAACAGTTATGAACTTTAAAGTTTATTAAATACTCTTCAAAATACTCATTTCCTTTCTGTAACATTTCAATAAATTGCTTTTCGGAATACAGGTATTGATAACAATGTTTAATTTCTTTATATAAATTATCAATTGATATTTGGGGAATTTCAAGACCATATTCATGGTTTCGTAAAGCCAAATATGAATCACCTGCGGCTGTTTTAGTGATCTTAGGATCTCTATATTTTTTTTGCTGTGAAAACTCAAATTGCTTTTTTGCTAAAGAAACTGTTTGCTCATTGAGTTCATCAAGAGAAATGAGTTGGCGCTGTTTTAAAGATGGAACTAGATATTTTTCAAGAGCTTTGTGAACTAGAGATCCTCGCCATTCATCAAGGCTGCTTAACTGTTTAAATATAAATGCTTCCCGACGAAGAGTATCTTTAGCACTGTGAGATGCCATTCTTTGGCTGAAAAAATACTGTTTTTGACACCTGCGAACGCAATTATGGGTAGATATAGACCACTTCATTTTCCAGGGGGTAAAGTTCTGATTTTATTATTCTCAATTATTTAGGCTGAATTGACAAGACAAAGACAAGCGATCGCTCTCAATATCCTAAATTTTCTTCTAATGTTATACCATGTATACAAAAGGTGTAAAGCACTGATGACACCACCCTAGATCAAGGTAAACCTATAATTCCCGTGTGGTTAGACAAAATTTATCAACGGTTAGCACACCAGCTAAATCTTGCTGAATCAAGCAGAAAAAGTATTTAATCTCAGGACTTCGTGCTAATTTTGGTAAGACAGGAGTGAATTGATGAGCGACTTTAGCAAAGAGACAGACGCACGGATTAATATTGATGACCTTCTCCGCCAAGCAGGATGGAATCCGGCTGATAAATCTCAGGTAATGACTGAGGTTTCGGCTCAAATGGCAGATGGTGGGAGAGGTAGAGCCGATTATGTACTGCTTGATCAAAGGGGTCGTCATTTGGCAGTAATTGAAGCTAAGAAACGGGCTATTGAGCCTTATGTTGCTAAAAATCAAGCACTTCCCTACGCCCAAAACTTGCAAGCACCGTTTATTTTTCTCAGTAATGGTGAACTAATTTATTTCTGGGATTATCAAAATGATGATGCCCGGATTGTTAATTCTTTTTTCTCACGGCGGGATTTAGAGCGATTAGTGGAAATGCGCTCAACTCGTCAACCCCTTGCTACTATTGAAATTCCTGAATATTACACTCGACAAGGAGAAACTCGCTTCGTCCGTCCTTATCAAAAGGAAACTATGCAAGCTATGGATCATGCCGTTGAATTGGGCAAACGGCGATTTTTACTGGAATTGCCCACAGGCACAGGTAAAACAGATTTAATTTGCTTGCAATTAAAACGCCTAATTCAATCTGGATATGCTGAAAAAATCCTGTTTTTAGTAGATAGAGAACAATTAGCAAAACAGGCATTAGAAGCAATTCAAGATGTTTTAAATCAGTATGGTAGCTACTGGCTCAAACCAAGTGTAATCCGGCAAGAGCAGCAAATTACAGTTTGCCTACTCCAAACCATGATTAGCCGTTATCAGGAGTTTACTAGCGGCTATTTTGATGTAGTTGTAGCTGATGAATGTCATCGTTCAATTTATGGGATTTGGCAAACGGCACTGACTCATTTTGATGCTTTCCATATTGGATTAACTGCCACACCAGCAGCCTATATTGAACGCAATACTTTTGATTTTTACAACTGCCGTAATGAGCAGCCAGATTTTAGTTACCCTATTCAAACAGCATTTGAACAAAAGTATCTTGTCCCCTATCGGTTCGCTACTGGCATCACTGAAATTATTGCCGAAGGTGCTGAAGTTGATGATGTCTATTATGATCCAGCAGCCTTTGAACGCAAATGGACAAATGAGGCGAGTAACCGCCTACAGCACTTCCGGCTGTTATGAGGTACAGTAGCAGCAACTAGCAAACCAGTTTCTTAAATGTTGAGGATTTATTAAGTCGAGTGCAACTGAGATTAGCTTATCAACCATTTCTGTTGTGGTTGGAGTAAAGCTACGTAAGAAAGATTTGAGTTGTGACCACCATAATTCAATTGGATTAAAATCAGGAGAGTATGAGGATAAACAAAGAACTGAAGCACCAACAGCTTCAATCATTGACACAATTGAATCTCGTTTATGTGCGGATAAATTATCCATTACTACCACTGCTCCCGACCATAACTGTGGCACTAAAAACTTTTCAACAAATACTTCAAAAGCGTTGCCATCCATTGAATCATTCATTGTCATTAATGCAACTACTTTTTTAATACTAATAGCTCCAATTACTGTAACCTTTGAGCCTCGATAAAAGGGTTTGACAGAGTAAGCTCTTGCTCCTAGTTGTGAGCGGGCATGAGTCCTCGTTAAGCCAAGTAGGATACCAGTTTCGTCCAGAAATACTAAATTTTCTGGCTCTATATTTTTGACCTGATCCCAATAATCTAATCTTAAATTCAGAACTCTTTCTGTTCCTGCTTGGGTACTCCGCGTTGTTTTTTTTTTACGATTTAATCCTAATTTCTGTAATGCAGAACACATTGCACTTCGACCTACCCAATTACCAGTTTTATCTGCAAATAATTCACACAATTCTATCAATGTTGCATCCGAATTTGCTTCAACCAATTCTCTTAAATCTATGTCCGCATTTGTCAGATGACTAAATTGTGGTTTTCCTCGCTTCTTGGGTTGTAAATCTCCATCAATTTTTTGTTGTTTTACCAGCTTTTGTACTAAACTTTTTGACACAGAAAATATATTAGCTACTTTCCTGATTGATATGTTTTTTTGAATATGCGCAGCAACTATTTTTTCTCGAAGATCCACAGAGTATGATTTCATTTAAAAGCATTTGTATTTTAATCTAGTGTACCTCATTACAGCCGGAAGTGCTGTATTATAAACCTAAATTGTTAATTAATTCTTCTATCGCTAAATTCTTTGTATCTTCAGGTAGATAATCAAATACCTTTTTCAAAAGTTCTGGAGACGCATTTTGAGCAAACCAGTCTTCACTAGGATTATCTTGAATATTCAAAAAATACCTTAACCGTTCTTCTATAGCTTCTCTATCTGATTTATCTAATTGTCCAATTCGATTTAACCAATTTTCTGATGAGTCTTTGAAGCAATTAGCATCAACAGTACATATTTGATGAACTAAAGCATAAGAATTTTTATCAAGACCATTTCTACTTGTAGAGTTAATTGGATAGGTGGTTGGTAAACCATTAAATGTTGTTTGTGAAGTTAGAGGAATCACAGAAAAAGTTGCTATATATCCAGATTCATCTTGAAATTGATCACTTGTCCAGATGATATAGGGATGTGTTCCTCTAAAAACCCTACTTGAATTAATATTCTCCTTACAAGTTTGACATTCTACTTCTCCTGGCTCATCTAAATTATAAATATGAACATGACCCAGTTTGCAACGAATAGATACCCTGTAAGGATTAATCCAATAAATCCAACCCTGTCTAGGTTTTTGTCCAGCCACTTTACAATCCTAATTCACTGACTAATTTTTCTTTTTCTGCTTGTAAGTTAAGTTTAACTTTTTCTTCTGAGCGATGAGTATTTTTTACTTCCAGCATTGGAGCAGTGCTATATACATACTCTAGTAACTGATTCAGTTTATCTGCACCAGCCCATTCTCTCCGAATATTATCCAGCACCAACTTAATGCTTAGAGGTATTTGCAAATCATCTACTTGAGCAGTTTCATTGACAGGTCTAATATATGTTGCATTTTCTTGAGATTCTTGAATAATCTCTTTTCCATTCATTTGATTTAAAGCAGTATCTATACCCTCATTCCAAGGACCAAATTGATAATAACACCAATCAAGATCAGTCAGTTGCTTTCCTGTCCACTTAACAGAGTAAAGATCAGCTAAATACAAAAACTTAATAAGCTGTGTTTTAGTAATATACCCTTTTGTCGCGTAGACAAAATATTTTATGAGTTTATCCAACATAACCCTTCTCTCTCCTGTTTTGCATAAGATACTCTAATTAATTTCCTTTGATAAAATACATAATTTTTCTGCTACAGTTAGCTCTGCAATAGACTTTTTATAAGTTTAGATCGCCTAATTATAGTTTGTTTTTATCTAAATTACTGACAATTTTTCAACTAGTTGTCCTGCAAATAGTTCTAATGTACCATAATATCATATTTGATTATGTAATTACAGTTAGCTACACAATTGTTGAGACAAGATCACCCTACACCTTTTTTTGAGTATTGGTAACTACGGGGTCAAATGAGCAGCCATGCAGAAAGCTACGATAAGGACTTGATGACCTGCTGCTAACAGCCTAATTGACAGGGATAAAACTGTACCATTTGAACGCCTCTAGTTTTTGTAGCCTGAAATCCTTATGACTACGTTGTAAAATGTTGTATCAAATAATCTATGTCTGCGACGATACCAATGACTGATAACACCAGCTAGGACGGCGCAAAAGATTAAACGTATTAATGTAATGAATTCGGTTATCTGGTACTACGTTAGCAACAGCATCAGTTAATAAGCCAATGGGGTTATTAAGGTTCCATAATGGATGAGCAATAATCACTGTTTTATCATCCACTGTAAAACCAGGCAGTCCTCCCATATCTTGAGGAGAACAACTACTAAAAGATGCACAAAAAGCATCTCGAAGTGTACTTGCTGTTTGTAGCCAATTTTCTAAGTCTGGAGCGGAAAAGTCGCCGTGCAAGCCGCAACAAAAATTCTTATCAGCTAATGCCCTAAGTAAATTTAGACCCAATCGCCAATCGAGTAACCCGTGATAATTTTGATTTCGATAATTTTGCAAACAATTATAACAAGAAGAATCGCATTCATGACGATGTTTCGCTGACATCATAGCATCAGCAAAAGTATTTCGAGTATTTAGAATTTTTTCTATGAGAATTTCTTGCCAATGTTGAGAAAGCCAGTCTGTAAAACCAGAACCATTGGCTAGGCGATCGCTAATCACAATTTCACCTACTTTTTCACCAGTTATCTCTAGTTCAACCTGCCGTAAACCACTGATATCTAATTCTTCTGGATCGATATCTAATTCCTGAGATGCCACAGCACGAATAATAAAAGCCGCAGAATAAAAAGCTGCTTTAATTGCCGAATCTGCTTTAATTGGATCTAGGCATAATCCATTTGGTACGCTAGTAGGTTGAATACAAAGAACGCCAGTTATTTTTGGTGCAACAATAGCTAATGTTTCCGTTTCACCCGGATCTTTAAACTTTACTCCATCAGGTTTATTCTGAAATCGCTCATTAATCCACTGAAATTCTAACAGTTTATCACCCCGTCCAAAAGAAGCTTTACCCACTGCCCCCTTGAATAATTGTCCGTTATTATCATTAACACGGAAAACACGACCAGACGCAGAAAATGCTTTTGTTGTATTCGTACCAACAACTACGTCAAATTTTTGACGTAGTTGTGATTCAGCCACACTAGCTGCACCTGTAACTAACACCTCATATTCATCCTTAGCATCAGCCCCAGGATTGAGGCTTGTGCGAAAAGCTAAAGGCACAGCCCAAGGGAAAGCTCGAAGTCCTTGCTCAACCGTCGCTTTACATTTTGGACAGATTAATTTTTCAAACTTATTAATAGAGGTTTCTGTATGTTGACAACGCTGACATCTCAACATCCATTTTCGCTGAGAAAGTGGATCATTCTCAGCAGGCACCAAACCATGTTTACTATCTGGCAGTAATGGTGCAGTAAAACCAATAGAAGTGTAAATACATTTATCCTTAGTTTTTTCTGCACCAGGAGCAAATTCTGTAATAGCCAAGTCTAAATCACGGTTTATAGTAGGCAAATTACTGTTTTTCAAGGGATTATTGTGGTACAAATCTCGCACTCTTGAAGGCATCCCATACATGGGTAAAATACCACCTTCAGCTAGAATTTCTGCTAATCCTTTTCCAGCTAATTCTAAATTATTAGCACAATCATTAACTTTATTAAATAAATGCTCGCGTGCATAGATTTCAAAATCATTTGCATTAATATTTTTCACACCAATCAGCAAAGCATTTACTACCTCAGTTACTTCAGATGAAGTCTTTAGCCAAGTGCGAACTTTCTCACGACGAGATTCGTTATGATTCCAGTCCTGAACTTTGCCGAATTCCCCATGACTATCAGGTGGTATTGGACTATCCCACCACCTGACATCAGCAGCAATAAATGCACGTCGTAAACATTCTTTTGCTAAAAGACGCTGAACAATTTCAACTTGCGACATAGAGAGAAAGGGAACAGGTGGCGGATCACCTGTGATTTTTTCAGGATGCTGATAATAAAATTCGTCGTGACTATTACCTCTACAAAGAGTTAGCACAATTGCAAAAGCTTGACCGCGACGACCAGCCCGACCAGCCCGCTGTTGATAGTTAAATCGCATTGGTGGCATATTTGCCATCACTACAGCCATTAGGCTACCAATGTCAATTCCTACCTCCATTGTGGTAGTCACACTCAAGATATCGATAATATCTACAACTGGAATAAAATCTCTTTCTTGTTCGCCTATGTTAACCATAATATTGCGAAAATGTCGCTGTCTTTCGGCTTGATCGTCAGTTTGTCCAGTCAATTCTTCACAATGTAACCGCAAGGGTTGACGTTTATTAACTGTCTCTTTAGCGTAATAATTGCGCTCATATAAATCTGTACAGTTTTTATTAGGTAATGTGGGTAACTCTCCAAGGCAATTAGTACAGATTCCCCCCGCATTGTATAAGTGAGAACGACCACATGATTCACATTGCCACACAGGGTCATTAGCAACTGCTACCCGTACCCATAAATGCAGAGGACTAATTTTTAAATGGTCATGTTTACCATCTTCACAAATAGCTGACCACAATGCTTGAAATAGTTTTTTTTCTGAAAGGTTATTGTGTGTTATACATTTATTAACATATTTTTTTAATCTAGCTTTAGCATCATTCCAGCTATTCCAGTCATCTGGACGATACTTAGGATAACGGTACAAATCACCAATTACACGCAAGCATCCATTGCATATATCTCTAAATACTGCGGCTGAGGTATTACATTGTGTTGCTAATTCCTCTAACCGTTCTTGGGGTAAATTTAGGCAAATATAGCCCAATCCAGCACTTTCAAAATTATAAAATAAACGACTAAAAAAAGCATCAGAAACCTCAAATATTACCTTAGAAACCAGAAGAGTTCGCTTATCTTTAGCTGCATTAGATAAGTCAGACTGCCATTTTAAAGATAGAGATTCAAAGTCAAAAAATCTTGTCCAATGATGCTGATTATCGTCATAGTAATATTTTTGATCATCTCTATCATGTCCAGCAGGATTGATGCCTAATTCCGCTAATCTCTTGATTAACACACCAGGAACTTCATTCTCACCTTCAAACAGAACTTTGAGGGGAATAATACGTGTATTGCCTGTTTCTTGAATTTGATTAATCAAATTTCGAGCTTGATTTTGCCGATTGTTATATAGTTCTAAATCATCTTCATCAAGATTTTCTGGCACAGGTTTATTAGCATTTTTTACGGCTTTTTGAAACTTTTCAATAAAACCAGGATTTTGTTTAGAAAATTCTATTGCTTCAGTGCGGCATGGTTGACCATGTTGTTGAATATCTTGTAGTAGGTATAGTTGACCAATAGCCAATTGTTTAAGTTCATCATATATAGCCCCACGGACAATGTCATAATAATGTGTACGTTCAATACCATTAGATATAGAGGCTGCATTTTCACGACTATCAGAAAATACTACTAATTTGCGTGATTTGGGGTCTTTTGGTAACTGATAAAATATCTCTTTAGAAAGCAGTTGACTTAATCGAGAAAAACCAGTACGAAACCCTCTAATTGAAGATTGTCTCGTCTTTCTCTTGCTGTAATCTGTAGCGCAGCAAGGACAAATAGAGGGTTGCGCTCGGATAAATTCTTGATTTTCAGGTTCTGTATTTCGCAAGTGAAAAACATAACCGTTAACCCACTGTTCACCGGGTATTTCTGGGTTTCCAAGAGTAACGCGACCGCTACAAGTATCTAAAGAAGCTTTATCCCACCAAGCTTTTTCTGTGCCGCTACCCTGTCTTTTTGGTTGATTCCAGTCCTTTGGGACATCTTCATGAATATCTCTTAAAGGCCAAAAGATAGCATATTCGCGGTAAGTTCGGCGCTCCAGCAAACTCCCCGCTTGACGGTCAGGAATGCCTTCAATATTTGGTTCTGTCGGTAGAAGTTCCCAGCCTTCATTATTGTTTAAAACTAGGCGATTTCCACCAAAAAATACAGTCCCACATTGTTCGCAGTAAAGCAATTCCAATACTCGATAATTTTGATGAACTATTGGGGGATTTTCGGCAAATAGTTTACCAACTGGTCTATTTTTCCCGCTTTCATCCCCATGACAGTCGTAGTTAGGCTTTGTGCAAGCCCAAAGCCCATTAATATTTCTAAAAAACCAGTGCAACCTGAAAGAAGGTAAAAACTTATTTTCACATAAACTCCGAGTTATGAGTAGTCCTCTTGCTGCCAAGTTGCGGTTTTCATCTGTTAAATTATCACCAAAAAGTACCTGAGAAAATTTCTTTAAAGATACTGCACGACGATTTTTTTCAGCATCTGTACAAGCATTGATCATTTTAGCAGCAACAGCAGCACTTTCTGATTCCAACATTTGACGGCAGGTTTCATATAGATTTTTTACCTCTGGTGTTCTTGCTAAAGCGATAAACGATTCACTAGGTAAAAAATCTTGATTTCCAACTGCTGTTCTTGCTAAAGCGATAAACGGTTCACTAGGTAAAAAATCTTGACTTTCAACTGCCATAACTTGCTGAAGATGTCCAGGGATAATCTGCTCAGAATGCCATTCTTTACCAAAGAACTGAGACAGAAATTCTCGGCTTTGTGGATCATTTGGTTCCAGAGATGCGCTAGAAGCAAGAATTCTTAGTTGAGGATGACCAGGATAAAGTCCCAATCTTTCAAGCAATAGTCGAATTAAGTATGCAACTTCTGTACCAGCCGTACCACGATAAAGGTGCAATTCATCAACAATTAAGTGAAAAATACTGCCATCTTTCTTTAACCATTCCCGTGTTTTCTCAAAAATATTTTTATCTATATCCCGCATCAGCATAATACTGAGCATAGAATAATTAGTAATTAAAATATCTGGTGGGGCATCTTGCATATCCCAACGACACCGCATTTCTGACCCATCTAAACGAGGGAAAAAGAATCTCACATCTTCTTCGTCAGGTTTAACAATATGCTGACTAGCTGCATCAGCAGCTTCCTGCATATTCCTCATTTGTTTGACAAGTTCTTCTATTTTTTTCCCATTAGGTTTCCCATTCTGTTTATACTCTTGTCCTGGTACTGGTGTCACACCGTTATATCTACCAAAATAGATTCGATTACCATTCCTACGACTTTTAAACCAATCTCGTGCCTGTTCAGAATCTAAAGCGCGACGCAGTCTGGTAAGCTGGTCTTCAACTAGTGCATTCATCGGATATAAAATTAGCGCCCTCACAGCAGGATCTCTGGTTTCATGGTTTCTTTGAGGTACGCGATAAGAACGCTTAAAACTGCGTCTTTTCTCTACCATTGGGTTACATTTATTTTGCCAGTCCTTATTTTTCCACCAATCATTAAGGTAATTTGGCTCAGTTAACGGTGCTTTCCAAGTTTGCGATTCTTGGGCTAGGTAAGCAAAAAGTGGCAACAAAAAAGATTCAGTTTTACCTGAACCTGTGCCAGCGGTTACTACTACATTTTCACCTAATAATGCCTGACGAAGCATTGCAACTTGGTGGCTATATAATGGATAATCACCAACAAGTCCACAAGCGGCTAAACTTTTGAAATCTGCAAGAGAAGCTTCATTAAAACCAGGAACATCTGAAACCTCTAGATTATTGATTGTCTTGCCAGATAATTGATAACTGGGCAATGGCTCAATCCAAGGTTCTTGGTAAAATACCCCAGGGTTTAGCAGATGTCTTTCCCGTTCCTTCTCAATTTCTGGAAACTGGGTACTGAAAGCAGTCTTAATGTAGAGAATTAAGTTATCGCGGATTTTATCAAAAGCACCAATTGGATCAATCATCGTTTACCTCAAAATTTGATATCTAAAGATTTAATTAACATGGTTTGCTCTAACTTAACCGCAGTCATTTCTGCTATTTGAGGGGGAACATCTCGAAATAGATTGAACCCTGTAACATTCAAATTAGTAACTACTACCTTCTCTTTTGAGATAGAGGAGTTGATGGCACGTTGTTGTAATGGTAACTCTTCTATAAACATAGGTGCATATCCTGAGCATAAAGTTAAAGCTCTTTCTAGGAGTTGTGGCAGTTTAGCACCAACTGGAACTGCCATAATAAATCGATGTTTGTCATAAATAAGAACTTGAATCTTAGCAGCTTTAATAACAGCATATCGTCCCCAGTCACGTTCAACTTGAGTACATCTTTCTTCTTGCCAAAGATAATATATCTTGGTATTCTGATGGGGGCGTTTATATTGGCTGAGGCGGAGATCCGGCTTCCTCTTTCCCGAATTATCTTCGATTGATGAGGGAGAGAAGATAAAGCGTAAAATATTTTCATCAAATGTTTTACTTTTCCAGTTTAGTTCTGGCTCATTAGACCATTGACAATTAATTAAATAATCTTCAAGGGAGGCAGAAAAATGTAAAAGTGACCAAGAAGATGGTATTTCTATAAAATCTATGGCTAATTGAGCGGCAATTTCCTGTAATTCTGATACATCCTCAGTTTGTACTACTATCCGCTTAGGTACTAATATTAATTCACTACTTTGTTCGGTCACATCAATATTTATGTGTTGTCCAACAGATTGACAAGCATTCCTTAATTTATCTATAGTATTCGGTGTTCTAACTCCTGCTAAAATAGCTTGGGGAAACCCACCACTAGGTAATCTTATTAATACAGGGGGTGCGATATACACTCTTCTATTATTATCAGTGAAATCAAATTCACAGTGACCGAGTGAATTGAGGACACGAACGGTTGATAATATTTTGTTTTTTATATCATCTCCCTGATCACTGTTAGGAGTCCTGCTAAGACTATGAAGATAATTAAATGTCTGTTTAAACGATAACCAAGACATTTCCTTCTTCGCAGAAATTACATAGATTAATTCATCGCTATTCCTATACACGTTTTGCCTCTTTTTGGAATTCTACCCATAATTTTTTCAGGCGAATATCGCCGAGAGGAGGCAAAGTTCGCTTGTGGTTATCTAACAAGATTTTTTTCCATGAATCCAGTTTTTTTCTATCCTTACAAGGTGATAGTTTCGAGAGTTTAGGGTCACATTCTTTTAAACTTGTGCCACAAAACATAGCTCTATCAAAAAGACTTCCTTTAGCAATAGCCCAAACTGGATACCAATCAATAGGTATTGATTCTTCTGGATAAATTGCAACTTCTCCTGGTTCTTTCCCTACAAAAACAATCCGCTGCTTGCCTTGAATTGGTAGGAGAGTATTGAAGTTAAAAACAGGACAATCAACTCCCCTTACTAATGCGCCCATCACTTTTGGAGACTGTTCATCTTTAGTAGTTGTAACTAAACCAAAACTGTCAATGTATGGCGTTTTGATGCTTGTAACTAAAGGAAAATCCTCTACTAATAATAAAGATAAATATTTAATAACATTCTCCCCATTACGGGCTTCAATTTTAATATTTGTATCTGCTGGAATATCTGGAGGTAGTTCATAAATCCCTTGTCCAGAGCTATCTTCTAAAAGTCTGCCATTGCAATATAATTTTGCTATTCCATCACTGCATTGTAAAACTAATTTTGGTGGTGCGAACCTAAAGAACCAATTTCCTTTACCAAGGCGTAAACCACCTTCTAAATCAAGTCTGATACTAGTAGAAAATGATAATATAGGATATTCGTTTTTTACTATTTCATCACTATGGGCAGCAGTCACTTTAAATAAGTGCCATCCAGTTGGTAGTCCCTTAACAATATGCAACTTCTCAAAACCTTCACAACTGGATGTTCCCCATTTTTCTAGCAAAGTACAGCACTCTTGATGAACTGCTAAATAAAATGGCGAACCTTTAGGAAGTCGGCCTACTTCTACAATTCCTGGTAATCCTAGACTTCTGCCTTCAACAAATACTCGAATTGGGGAATTTGGAAGCTTAAAACACCATTTATTATCAGTAGATTCCATTCGATAACCGTCACGCCAATCCAGCATGGAAGCATCAAAATTTCTACTGTTTAATATGGGTGAAGACCAACCATTACCATATTCATCACAGGAATAAAAATTGTTATTAAAATTTAAAATCAGACCTTCTTCAGGAAAATCATACTTTGTCGTACAACGTAAGGTAAAGTTAGCACGTTTAGCAGTCAAGTCGAGTTTGCAACACAGTCTTAAGACTCCGTAAATCTGCTTTCTCCCCTCAGATTGTAATTCTGTGCTTCCATCCCAAGTGCATAACTCATCTACAATTCTTTCAATCAGTGCCTGACATAATTCATTACCTTCGTTAGTTTTTTCCAACAATTGCAGCGTTCGTCTTCGCAGATAGCTACGCCCATATCTTACTAACAAAGATGCTATGTGTCTTTCGGAAGGAAGAGAAATTGTTTCTAAACCTGCCTCTGCAAAAATAATGGGTAGTGCCTTCAGTTCCTTTTCAGTTAAAAGTGTTTGGGCGATGGGTATACCAACATGAACCCACCTGCCAGTAATATTGGCTTTGAAAATGCCCAGTTCACTTGATTTATCAACATTTGCCCATTTTTCTAAATCTTTCCAGAGTGTTTGCATCTCATCAAAGTCGGGATATTGTCCGGATGTGGGCTTTTCTCCCAACAATTCCCTTAAGCGGGGATAGTAGGCGTTAGGAGAAAAATCACCTTCAGTACCTGCTGCCAAAACAAATAAAGCTAAATAGCCTATGTAGGGAGGATAACCTTGCCTTTGATGTCGCCACCTCTTATTACTGTCTGAAGCTTTTTTACATATACTATTTATACCAAGTGTATTTTTTACTGTTTGGATAAAATCTTGACAAGTAGACTCTTTGGACGTACCTAATGAATTAATTAAATCCTCTGTGACGTAAAGATAAACATTACGCCCAGCCATTTTGGGGTTGAAAAAATGCTGCGTTATCTTATCATTCCACTCTGAATAATTCGTAGAAGTTGTTATAATTCGATTTAAGCTTTTCATTTATGTATAAGGGCGACTGTCATAGATTACTTACTGATTTGCTATTAGACTTATCCAGAAATTAGATATTAGCCCTTACAGCACAAGGATTTAATCCTCTTTTGTGGACACGTTTATTGATGTTTTCCTTATTTGAAAAATTTTACACTTTGTTTAAGTATTTTGAACATAGTGAAAATGCTGTTGTTACGATTATAAATCGTACTTATATGAAATTGTTAAGATTTTCAACCATCTCATCAACTTCATATAAGGCATCACCGTACCAAAC
This sequence comes from Okeanomitos corallinicola TIOX110, assembly GCF_038050375.1. NCBI lineage: Bacteria > Bacillati > Cyanobacteriota > Cyanophyceae > Nostocales > Aphanizomenonaceae > Okeanomitos > Okeanomitos corallinicola. The sequence continues at coordinate 102,666 of NZ_CP150887.1, forward strand.
CGGGAAAAGTACGATTCAGCTAGATAAAAGCAGGCTATTCTCACCATTTCCTCTGAGTAAACGATTAATTAACTCAACACCAACAGGCACTGCTAGATGCGATCGCTACGCTCTCTATTCCTTCGGTCCCGTCAGGGATACGCCGAAGGCATCGCAATCGACTCGGTACTCGGTGGTACTTCAAATTTTCCAATTTGGGATCTGTAACTGTATACTTTGCATTCTAGTAAGGATGAGGGAGATGCCCCTAAAAGCTTAACAGCATAAAAACCCTCTTGAGAGTCAAAACTGTTGACGTGTCTACTATCGTCCATAGATCGGAATAACCCTATTTACCGATCTAGGAGTCGCTCTATCCGTCAGTTTTCACCATGTCACTGGTGCTACTTATGTCTAGGGTGGTATGACTCTCTGCTGCTACTGGGGTGAGCATGGACAAGGAGGCGATCGCTCCGCGAACTTGTGACGTTTCTACCTCAAGGTAGTTTTGCAATTGCTCCAAATTACGATGACCGGAAATTTCTTGAATTACCCGCAGGGGGATACCAGCGTTGCTCATCAATGTTAGAGCAGTGCGGCGGAAGCTGTGGGTACTTGCTCCTTCGATATCAACTTGCTGACAACCTTCTCTAAAGATAATACTGGCTGAGTCCGAGTGCAGATGTCCCCGTCCCCAGCGACCGGGAAACAGAAACCCGTCACTGGTAGTTGGAGGATTATACTGTTCTAGGAAGTGCCTTAAGTCATCTAGAACGGGAATAGTGCGGGTAGCTAGTTTCCCCTTGGTGTTACCTTTGCGGAGGATGAGTTCTGGGCGAATTCTGCCTTTTTTGTCGTAGACATCGGCTATTTTTAGGGTGACAGCTTCGTTAACACGGCAACCTGTGTAGAGCATGACAGCACAAAGGGTGCGATCTCTAGCAGTGGTTAATCCTTCTGTAAATAATCGCTGAATTTCTTGTTGGGTAAGAACTTTGGCTTTGCCGTGGCGGTCAATTTTCACATTTGTGTCTACCCCCGATGGTTGATCATCGTAGCACTTTTTATTCCCCTACTGCCTCACTGGATAATACAAGCCATCTTGAAATTTCCACCCTAAACTACTGGGGTCACGATTCCTGGACCAGCTAATAAATTCTTTTTCGCTCTTGGTTTCCCATTCATTCATTAAACTCTGTTGTGTCACCCCTAACCGCATGGCTAAGTTCTCCGGTGCAAATTCTTTGATTTCTACTGCTTGCTGATATTGGTATGGATACGCTGAACGCCGGGGTCTAGAGTTACCACCACTGTATCTGCCAGAAGCAAGCGATCGCTCTATTTTCTCCAAGTGCCTAGCTAAAGTTTCTAATTTACTGGCCAGCAGTTCATCTTGTTGAGAAAGGTGAGTAGAGAGTGATTCTAGCTTCTTCTCCACTTCCTGTAACTCGGTAACTGGTAATTCCACACTGCTATCAAACTGCGCTATCACTTCCTGAAGTCCTTGCAGTAACGCCGTTGTGTGTCCTTTGCGGTGGATTTTTGATAGTTGCCGTACTACAGAAATTAGTACAGTAGGCACGCGGATCATCTCGCTGGGCGGGGTTTTATTGATAGTCATGATATCTGTGCTTGATATCGAATATTGTAACGGAAATGGTAAATTTCTTTGCTTGTATTTTTGTCTGCGACAAGGTAAGTTAGAACCCTGATTATTCCGTTGAAATTTTTTCAATTAGTCTGCGAACCGACATTTTGCCAACGTAAATTTTTCTGCTGTACTAAGTTGAAGCTGTTGTGCATTTAATTTGTATAAACCTAGCGGAAAGATGCCCGCTCTCGACATGAGAATTATAAAAGCTGCTTAACAGCTGATGCTAAGACAGCAGGGGGAGCAGGGGGAGCAGGGGATGCAGGGGATGCAGGGGATGCAGGGGGGGATTAGTGATTTCGCAACCAAGGTGATGGATTATTAATCATATTCACCAAACCTGATAAAACTTGGTTGTAGCTTGAATAAATTTCTCGTCCTACTTCTACATTCATGTAGTTGCATTTGACAGCAAATTCAATCCAAGTCTGTGTTTCGGCGGCTTCAGCTAACTCCTTCGGAGACGCTACGCGAACACAGTCATTTAGTTTAGCAATGAAAGCTGCTTCATAACGCCTTTTTCTCCATGCTTCAGCTAAATTGGCACAAACAGAACGTGAGGATCTACGAATTTGATCAGTTAACGAATATCTCTCCTCTACAGGGAACTTCTTTGATAGCTCAAAAATTTTCATTGCTGCTTCAAAGGCAATTTTGTAAATTCCCAAATCTTTATGATCTTTGATTGCTTCTTTATTCATTGTTTTACCTCCCCTGCCTCCCCTGCCTCCCCTGCCTCCCCTGCTCTCTTCACCATCATCTCACTTTTTTGCGTTACTTCCCACGCCAGGTTGGGGAAACTGGCTGGGCGGTCAGGTGGTGCAGATCAATGCTAAAGTAATTATCGAAAAGACTCATTTTCGATAATTATATGCAGCCACCCCAAGAGTCAAATTCACTCGCTAAGGTAAACCCCTTTGCCATTACCGCTGAACGCGATTTGTTGGCAGAATTGTTGGTGGGCAAGCGTAATAAAAATACCCGTCATGAATACGCTAAAGATTTAAATAAATTTTTCCTGTCTGTGTGCGGTCAACAACCAACACCTCTTTTGGTGGGGCAGTTTCTACAAATGGATAGGTACTCGGCTGTGACTTTGGTTTTGCGGTACAAGGCAGAGTTGGTTGATTTGGGTTTGAAGGAAGCTACTGTTAACCGCCGCTTGGCTGCAATTAAGGCGTTAGTTAACTATGCTTATAAGGTGGGTAAGTGTGAGTGGACGTTAGCTGATATCAAGAGCGAGAAAATTCAACCTTACCGAGATACTTCGGGTATTACTCCTGAAGCTTTTAGAAAAATGCTGTCGATACCAGACCGGGAAACTATTAAAGGTAAACGGGATTATGCACTGCTGCGGTTATTGTGGGCTAATGCTCTGCGACGGGAGGAAGTTTCTCACTGTAATATTGAGGATTTGGATCTGGAATTACGGACTTTGAGTATTTTGGGTAAGGGTAAGGGGACGCAAAAGGAAAATGTTGATTTGCATCCCAAAACTTGCGATGCTTTACAAGATTGGTTGTGGACAAGGAATGAATTAGATATCAAGCAACCATTGTTTATTTCTCTGCGGCCTCACTACGGACATCGGCTGACGGGGGATGGTATTCGCAAGATTGTGGTGAAGATTGCTAGTGTGGCGGGGATTTCTAAAGTTGTTAGTCCCCATAAAATTAGACATTCATCGGTGACGGCGGCTTTGGATGCTAGTGGTGGAGATGTCAGGAGTGTGCAGAAGTTGAGCCGTCATGCCAATCTGAATACTTTGATGATTTATGATGATAACAGAACTAAAGCCCAGGGGAAAATTACTGCTTTGTTGGAAGATTTGGTTTGAATTATATTTAAGTAGTCGTGCAAAATAAATTTTATATTTGGGAGAGGGAACAGCTAAGGAATACAGACGTTTTTGTTTTCACTCAATATGTTAAATTAATTTTGCTTGGGTACTTATTAGACCTCTCCGGAAATTAGGTTTTCGGGAGCATCCCAAATGTGTAAGTTTATTTTTGCGAGGTAAAGACGCGAAATGAATGAACCAAGTTCACCGTTCAGCGAAGCTGTTCTCGTATCCCTTACGGGACCATAGGGATAGAGTAGGTGTTCCCGCAGGGTAGGAGCGAAGGACACGTTCACCGGAGGTGTTCCCGCAGGGTAGGTAAGAAGGAAGAAGAGAGTTTCTGGTGTTGCTGCGGTTATTTTTGCAAAATTGGGATGCTCCCAGGTTTTCAGCTAGACAGGTTAAAAGTTTCAGATTCTTTTTCGGAGATGTCTATTGGGGACATTTACAGCAGATTTGGTTTGACATACTCCCCGCCCTACAAGGGCAGGGATTCTGGGATCAAACAGCAATTGCTGGCTGTTGCCAGTCTCACATCACCTAACCCAATGGTTGATGCCCCAACCATGTAAACAAGGTACAAAATCAAAAGTGAAACCTAGACATCAAGCCAGTTTTACTCCTGACTCCTGATATCAAATCCGGTAGCATCGGAATGATATGTTTTCCCCAAAGCTATTGATATTGCAACGGGAGATATTCAATAAATAATACCGATGCACCCGGAAACGATATGACTCCTAAATTCTAAATTTCATAATTACCTACAATTCCTTCACCTATTTCTCTAATCCTATCTACCAACTTTTGCGGTGTTACCACCTTCACACTTCCACCAAAACCAACAATCCATCTCAACAAATCAAAATCATTTAAAGTCCACTGGGGAAAAGTAGCTTGAAAACGATGGGGAAAATGAATATCATCAGTCCTATCCAAACAAAATAGCGACTTGGGTAAATTACTCGTTGTCTTCTGAATTGGTGGCGACATTTTCATCTGTGCAAACCGTTTTGTTCCCTCAGTAATAAAGGGATAAATCTGGTCATTAAACCACAGTTCCATCACCACACAAACTTGCATTCGTTTTTTTGGATCTGTACTGAGAAACATTTTTTGATCAGCATAGCTAATTCCTAAGTGCATTCCCGCACCAGCTTGAAATAATTGCTGTAACTTTTGTAGTGACTTTTCTTGTAATTCTGGGTTGCGTTGTTGGCTTTGTGGCCTACCTAAAAATAGTCTATCCAGACGTTCAAACCGCAATAAACCAGATGTTTCACCACTCACACATTCATAACCCAAATACCAAGCAAAGTTAGAAAATACTATCTGTAATGGATAGGCTAAGAAAAAGTCTTTTTCATCTCCTGTGTATCTCCCTACACCTGTAAACTTTTGTAACTCTAAAAGTCTGCCTTCTAAAATAGCTGTTTCTAGCTGAGTGAGATTATTAGTTAAAGCACTACTATGGAGATATTTGGGGTCTACAATAGAAGTATTAGCGATCGCCCTCACCGGATAAATTTTTTCGGTATTTTCAATTGTATGTGTTTGTAACAATCGTTCTCTAAACATTTCATAAATTGCTAAAGCCTGGGGATCATTTAAACTTTTAGCCTGGGATTGAATCATATCAAACACTTTGATTAATTCTGGTTTAGAAAGAATGCCAGTACCAGCAAAATAACCATTACGCATAGGAAAATCAGATAAAATTTGATAGGGTTTCAAAACTTTTTCGATATCTTTACGAATTGTAGCTTTCTCACTATTCGGGTTGTAAATTACCCCAACTTGTGCTAAAGATTTAGTCAGAGTTTCCAAACTACCACCACCTGCGTTAGCTAAAAAAGGATAGTGGATAATAAAGCGAATCGTGCCAATTAACCGCTCAAAAACTTGTTTATCTGAATAAGAGTGGAATCCAGTTAAAGATATCAATTCATGTCCAGTTGCATACTCATCATATCTGTTGAGGCTGGTAATTGGTGATTGGTGATTGGTAATTGGAAAAAGACTAACCAATGATTTATGTGATAAGTGATTGTCTGGATTTGATATCAATTCATCATTTTTAAATTCTTGAGTATTTTGATTAATTATAGGGAAAGTTGCATTGATAATTCCTTGAGTTTCCAGCCATTCTAAATCAGCCGCTATGGCATCTTTATTTGCATAAACCCCACCCCGCAGTTTAGCCATAATAGCAGTAATTTCTGCTAGGGAATTAGTCACATTAGGAAGATAACCCAGGATATTTTCTAATAACTTCGGGTTGTTGATATGAAATTCACCAATTCCAGGATAATTAATAATTAAAAATATCAAATACATCAACCGCTCAAAATCCAGTAAATTACTGTAAGGATGGGGTGTGATATTTGCACGACGATTTTGGGAACTGACAATTTTACGGGGAATATCCGTAATCAATTTAGCAATTTTATCTCCGGTAAATTTAGGTGCAGTCACATCAATTTTATGGATAGCGGCGAATCCTTCCCCAGTTATAGGCGGGAAATTCTGCACTATTTTATACATACTCTCAATAATAGGAGTAGGAACTTGGCGTTGGCGTTGTTGATTCCACTGAATGCAAGTTGATAAAGGAGTTTGTAAGTACCAACCAATCCAATTAGGTTGGGTTAATTTCCATTCTGCTAATTGAGTGTTGACTTTGAGTAAAAAGTCCATGCGAAAGGAACGTTTACAATTAGTAGCGTCGTAAATAACACTTTTTTGTAGACTAATAGCAGTACAAATACGGTTAATGGCGGTGGTTTCGATTTTGTGCCATTCTCCTTGAATTGCTGCATCACTGTACAATTCTTGGCGGATGTCGTCAGTGGATATTATTTGGCAATTTTCTGTGCTGGATAGGAGTTTTGCAAAGGTTGATTTACCGCTTCCTGGTGTGCCGATGAGAAAATGAGCGATGATTGTTTTGGAGTCGGTTTTAGCTGCCTGTTGAGTTTTGCGTCGGGATGTTGACATATTCAGGTATAATTTTATGGTGGTTTTACTAATTTATTTAAGGATGCAAATCGAGTTAAATGTTTAAGGTATGTAAGTAGACTTGGAAAAACCAAGATATGTTACAAAATATAAAATTACTGAAAGCCTCTTGCCTTGCCATAACGATAAATTTTAACGTCTACCTACTTATGTGTTTAATCTTAGTTGGGTATAGATGATAATTTTACTTTGCTGGTGCGAATGACTAATTGAAGATATTTTGTCAATCTAAGTTTCTATCAAAGTCTTTCTGTATTTAGGTTTGAGGTTATTTGAGGAGGTTTTTGTATCATGACTTTCGACACCAGTCAGAGAATCCCCAAAACCCCTATTCTTTCGTTGAGTGGTGTCGATTGCTTACTGTGTAAGGGTTTGAGGTATGTGTATGTTTCGGTTTTTCGCTAAATGTGTTACTATTTTACGAGTGGTGTCGATTTGTAGTCCAAAACCCTTACTGGGTAAGGGCTGCTAGACGAACTCCCCACCGATTGGGTTAATTCGGAATAATTGGAAACTTTTCTTTGCTTCCGTACTCCCATGAGTGGGAGTTTATACCCCACCGATTGGGTTAATTCGGAATAATTGGAAACTTTACAACTATTATCTGTGACGTTTCATCGTCTGGCCCCACCGATTGGGTTAATTCGGAATAATTGGAAACTATTTTTTGACGACCCACCTAGTGGGATTTGTATCGCCCCCACCGATTGGGTTAATTCGGAATAATTGGAAACTTTTCATTCTGCTGACGGTTCGAATCCACGGACGTGGACTGTTGCCCCACCGATTGGGTTAATTCGGAATAATTGGAAACTTGAAAAAGTTGCAACAGAAAACTTTCGTTTTTGTCAGCCCCACCGATTGGGTTAATTCGGAATAATTGGAAACAAAATTTGTTCTCCAGTTTTGTCCTTTTGAAACGCAACCACCCCACCGATTGGGTTAATTCGGAATAATTGGAAACTTATAAAATCAAACCAAGTCCTAGTGGACTCTGTCTCCCCACCGATTGGGTTAATTCGGAATAATTGGAAACCGCATTTCATGAGTTCAGTCCTTAAGTGATTTTTACACGTAACTCCCCACCGATTGGGTTAATTCGGAATAATTGGAAACTGCACAATGCGACCAGACGAGATGAGTTGGCCCCCACCGATTGGGTTAATTCGGAATAATTAGAAAATCAAAAAATGATGCGTTTAATTTTCTTTTTTGCTGTTATTTGTTTATCTTGTTCTTGTTCAGCATTACTAGAAGAAGAAAAAACTCAAGAAGTGCGAATATATTGCACCAAAGACAATTTTTCCACAGTTAGTATCACCTGGAAACGTAATCGCGTAAAGCACAATAGTTTTGTAGACAACAATTGTTTCCTGAAAACTCCCTTCTCTGTTGGGGGATACCTAGTTTTTAATAGCTTAAAGTCTACCCAAAAAAAAGCTATTACAGTAGGTTATGTAAAAGCCAATAATGAAGGTGGTATTAATACAGTGGACTTTCGAGGACTTACAGAAGTAGAATTTGATAAAAAAAACCAACCCTTTGATTAATTGGAATAATTGGAAACAAAAAAGCCCCCATAATTATGAGGGCTTATTATTTTTTGCATTATCGAAATATGAAATTGAAAAATTGCGAAAATTAAACTCCTACTCTCTGCGACTGGAGCGACTCTGCGTGAGAAAAAATCATAAAAAAGATTGCCGTAACTCCTCCAAACTATTAGCTAAAACCACAGTTCGTAAAATCCCTTGTAACTGTGACAAATCATTAATCTGAGAAATTTGAGGCATTAACTCCAAAGCTTCATTGCCAAACTTCGCCTCCAAACTCGTCCGTATACTCGATATAATTCCCTGTACTTCTCCCCGTGCTTCTCCTTTTATTTCTCCCTCTTTAAGTATTTCCTGATACCAAGGCGACTCTCTTAAAACTGTCATATCCCACCTCATAATCTCTTTAATTAACGCACTTTCTAATACAAAAGTAGCAAAAAAGGCTAGAACTGTCTCCAGTTGATTTAAGTCGTCATCCCGACGTAAGATTTGCAATGCTTCCCTAATTGTAGACTCATTTCCTCCACCTTTGAGAATTGGCACAAAGGGAAGTAATGAAGGTAAAGATTGTTGAAAAGGAATACTTGCATCAACTTCCCACAAATTAATTACACGGTAATCTTGGGTTGCTGTTAATCCAGAAACATTAGATGTAAATTTCCTGGGTATTTCTACATCATTGGTTGGCAAAATATTAATCAGTACCGGATAAGTAGGTAATTGATATTTTTCTTCTGCTAGTGCTGCATAACAACGCATTCGTCTGGGCATTTTGGAGTTATAGCGCAATTGCAGTTCATTTAATACTAAAAATTCTCCATTTTCCGGACTGGTGGCACGGATTAATACATCACTTTCTCTACTTATCCATTGAAATTCACTGGATAAAATTTCCAGGGCTTTAATATCAGGAATATCTGTCACCCATCTTACCCAATTGTCTGGTGCAAGACTGATTAGTTTTTTGGTGCTGGTGTCTGCTGGTTTCGGCATTTTTCGAGATGCACTTTTGTTTAGATGTTAAGTAAGTCGGTATTAAAAACAGAGTTACATAACATAATAAGTACCCAAGCAAAATTAATTTAACATATTGAGTGAAAACAAAAACGTCTGTATTCCTTAGCTGTTCCCTGTTAAGAGTTCCCTGTTCCCTCTCCCAAATATAAAATTTATTTTGCACAACAGCTTACTTACCTTAACCATTTTTCCATAGGTTGGTTAGCTTGCTTCTTGTAGGGTACAAAGTGAAACCCAACGTCAACTCATAGTATTTGTTGGGTTGCGTTCCTTAACCCAACCTAAAAATCAAGATATTTTTGATTTAGGTACAGGTATTGATATTGAAGAAACTACAATTTAAGGATAGTTTCTGAAAATATCTTTGATTGTGGAGGCAGCCAAATTGACTACAAAATCACCTGCACAACCATAACCCAATTCTTCTCTCATTTTGTTAGTTACTTCATTAATTGCCATATCTACAGTTAAACCTTTCAGATTATTACCTTGAAGTATTGAAGAAACTGCTGTAACTCCGCGAGAAGATATATCAGGGTTAATATTTTTTCCCTCCAGACCACATATAATAACAGTCTCAGCTAAAGCAATTGCAAAATTCATGGCAGGAGTTACATGATTTGCATAAAAATGATATTGAGATGATTGTGAACCATAATTGACTATTTTAATATAGGCATATCTGTTTTGGGAAATCATTGATGTAGTCACTAACTCTGTCGCAATTCCCGTCTTTTCTCCTTTATTTAATAATTGCCAACCTCTGGTATTGTCATAGACATAAATATCAAAATCTGATTGACGACTGTGATTTTTTAGTGTGAAAACACCAAAGCTAAAAGCAGGAATCTTATATTTGTAATAAGCAACGCCTTGGGATTGGAGAGTTTGATAAAAATACGTATCATTTTCATGTTCAAACTCTGTAAATTCTTGCGCTTTTGCCATTCCTGGAGAAGCTAAAAATAGGCCGATTGCTGTAATCCCTGCAAGTAATTTCTTCATTTTTTTATGTCCTTAAAGTTAGGATAATTAATCAAGATATTCCAGTTAAGACTGTTATCTAGATGTGATATTTTTTTGTCTACACTAGAAATAACACTGATGAAAATGAAGAACAATACATAAGATGCGAACGACCAAATCTTTATCTAAGTAGGGGTTGCTGAAAAAGTCTTGTCGTGAAGACAGGGAACAGGGAACAGGGAACAGAGAAGAGATTTTGGGATATTTTACTTTTCGTTACATACTTCGTTTTTTTCTGTTCACCTACTCATATAAATCTCAGGATTGACACACAACCTACTCTTCCCTTCTGTCATTGCGACGCAAGGAAGCAATCTCCCACTAGGTTTTTCGTCGTTCGCATGAAATAAGGTTGATATCTAAGTTATGTATGTAACACTTGGTACTGTGAGAGTTTGATTGAGGATGAACACATAAGCCTTGTTAAGTTACGTATTGTTACATAGATAAAGAAAATCAGTTATTTTGGGTAGCTTTTAAGTTGCTCATTATACGATTGTTTAGTGCCAGCTATTGTATAGCTGTAGTCCAAATAGTTAGGAGATAATCCATTGTTGTAACGATTGTTAAGGGTAAAGCAAAATCCAAATCCCTACGAATTACAGCATATTTGATTTGAATAAGGTACACTTTTAGCGGGTAAGATACCCATCCCACAAGGTTTTTATGATTCTGATTTGTACCTCATTTACCTCAAAACGGCTGTACGATGTTTAAGTTCTAATCTCGGTAGTTGTGGCTATAGGTCAAATTATTTACATTTTGAAATAAAAGTATGATTGATGAAACAAAAGACATATACACAGCTATTACCTTTGCACCTGTACAGGGATTTATCGAAAAATCACGGAAGTTGCGGGATTTATATGGTGCGTCGGAACTTCTTTCTTATTTAAGTAAAAAAATAATTGATGCTGCAAAGGAAATACCTGGTGTAGAAGAAGTGATTTCACCTGGTAGTCCTAATATTGAACAGGGAACACCTAATCGGATTCTTCTCAAAGGTAATTTCCCAGAAAAGCAAGTAAGAGACACTATTTTATTAGCTTGGAAACAAGTAATTGACCACTGTAAACAATGGCTAAATGATAATCTACGACATTTGGGGCCTTATTATTGGGATGATGACTGGAATCGTTGGGCTAATCATAGTTGGGAAATATTTTGGGCGCAAGCAGATTCTCCTACATCTGTAATGAGAGAATTAGAAAATAATAAACTTGCTCGTGATTGGATGGCGATCAATTGGATTGGTGAAAGTTCCAGTCTGACAGGTACTGATGGGATAGCATTTCCGGGATTGGGTGGAATAGAACGCAACCCCATGAATATTAGTTATAGAGATGAAAAAGAAAAAATTGAAGAATTTTATACAGAACTAGCAAAAATAACCGAAAGCACGACAACACCAGAAGTTGAAGGTAAATTTATTGACCCAAAGGAAAAACTGAGTATTCCTGAACTGACTAAACGTTTAGTCACTCATCCCGATATTGCTAAACGTTTTGGGATGTCTTCTTTAACTAAAGGATTTCAGGAAATCCAGCGTAAACCAGAACCAGAAACAAATACACCTGGACAGTGGACAGGTTGGTTTATGGGGGATGGAGATAAAGTTGGAAAACATCTCCAAACTATTGCAGAAACTCAAGGTGACATTGGACTGAAACTATTTAGCGAAGCAATGCGGAATTGGGGACATGATTTTACCGACAATTTCACTAATAATGTTCCCAAAATAAGGGGACGAGTTATTTATGCGGGAGGTGATGATTTTCTGGGAGTTATTTACAGTCCTAAACCGGAAAAACCAGAATATCGAATTCCTGCTTTTACTGCTTATGAGTGGTTGATGACATTGAATGAGAGATGGGAACAACACCAACAACCGATAACTCTCAGTGTAGGATTTGTCTGGGTTGCGGGGAGTGTTCCTCAACGAGATGTATTACAACATTGTCGGGAAGCTGAAAAATTAGCAAAATCTCTGGGACGCGATCGCATTACAATTCGAGTTTTATTCAACAGTGGTCAATATGTGCAATGGACTTGTCCTTGGAACTATTTGCATATTTTGAAAAAATACCAAGACAGAAATGGTAATACCTACGAAAAGTGGGAAAGTAGTGGTAGAAATGAAAAATATAAACCCAATTGGAATCATATTTATAGCGATTTATCTCAACTAAAAGCCCGTCATGCTATTGATTTGAACATTGATGTTAAATCTCAAGGAGGCAAAGTTAATGACATATATGATATCGCTATAGCTTTGTTTAATATTTATTTTGACCAAGGCGATTTTTTAACAATGAATGCCTTACATATTGTTAATAATGATTCATCTTTAGAGATAGTTTCTTGGATTAATGATTTAATTAATGTAGGTTGGAAATTATGTACAGATATTTAATAATTATTAATCCTCTCGGATTTCTGTATGGTAGTGCAGGTGCATTTTTATCACCAGACAATTTAGTAGGACGTTCTGGAGCGAAATTTCCTCCTGATGCTTATACATTATCTGGTTTGTTTTTTGCTGCTAATAAAACCGAACCTTTTATTGACCATGAAGAATTAAAAAAATTACACATTGCTGGGCCTTTTTGGGCAGAATTAAATAATCCTGAATATTTTTATCTTCCCATTCCTTGGACGAAAATTATTAATCAAGAAGAAAACCAAACAGATGAATGGGAAATTCGTGATGGTCAATGGTATCGTTCTGAAGAAACAAAAGATATAAAACCAGATTCTCGCTGGCAGACTATTAATTATTGGGAAGATTCAGCCGCAGAAATTCTCAGCAATGGTGGTACTTCTAAAGACCCTTGGAAATATACATCCATATTACATCCAAAATTAACTAAAACTGAACGTTGTGTTCAAGAAGAGGGTGGATTATTTCTAGAAAACTCTGTCCAAATGGGCTATTCTACAGGAGATAATGCAGATCAAGAAACCTGTTTAGTTTATTTATCAACCCATGAAATACCTGACGGTTGGTATTGTTTTGGAGGAGAAAATCATCTCGTAGAAATTAACTCAATGAAACTTCCTGATGACAGTTGGATATTACAGTTATTAAAACAAAAAATTCAACGTAGCTGTGCATTAATTACACCAGGAGTATGGGGTTCAACGCGGTTTTCCCGTCGTTATCCAGATCCCGAACATACAACATTTCCCGAACCCAGTCATATTCTCACTGATAGACCTTCTCCCTACCGTTACCGTGTCGGAGACAACAAAGGAAAAGGACGTTTAGGAAGAGGTCGTTATGCAGTTCCAGCAGGTACAGTTTACGTATTTGACGAACCTTTAAATAAATCTTGGTGGGGAGATAGAAAAGAACCAGGATTTCCTGATGAATTAGAATTTATCAATGAATCAGGATTTCCCAATGAATGGTTTCCCAATGAAGGATTTTATCTCAAACAATTGGGATGTGGTTTATGTTTACCGTTAGATATTACAGGAGTTGATTAAAATTCCAACATTTTCCCAATAAATTTGATTGGAATTTCAGATTTATTCATTTAACCCCATTAATTATCAAAAACCAGAAGGAAATAATTTCATGTATCATCAAGCTTACGGCATAATTAAAACCTTAGCACCACTTCATGTAGGAGCAACAGCAGGAGAAGAAAGGGGAAATTTAAACTTAATTTTCCGCGATCAATTTACCCAAACTGGGATTATTCCTGGTAGTTCAATTCGGGGAAGATTGCGTGCGGAAATGCGGCAAAATCATGAAGGAAATGAACAACAAGTGAAGAAATGGTACGGGAATGATATACCAGATCGTAACGAAGTTGATACAGTAGACCGCACTTTTTCTGACCGCACAACAGAGTCATTAGTAAAGTTTGAATATGCTTCCATTGTTTGGTTACCGGTGTTTTGTCCTGGACAACCAATAGTTTGGGTAAGTTGTCCTCGTTTACTTAAACGTTATAGAAGGATAACTAAACAAGAAAATCTGATCATACCGGAAAAATATACGCGATCGCAATCTCTCACACCCCTACCAAATAACAAACTGTTCTTCAATTTTGGTTTTTTAACCATTGAGGGTAATACTGACTTATCTCATTGGTTTCCAGATAATGAAGAATTACCCGCAGTTGTAGTTGGGGATGATGAAATCTCTATGATTCATGATATGGCATTATATCGTCAAAGTCGTGTTGCTTTAGAGAAAGACCAAAAACGTAATGCTGAAAAAGCTTTTTTTGGAGTGGAAGCATTACCAGAAGAAACTATTTTAGCCTTTCCGATTGGTTTGAAAAAAGATAAAGATGGCGAACAGTGGCAACCTTTTCCTGAGCAAAAAAACAAAGATGATATTTATTTAGGAGGACTAGAATCCGTTGGATTTGGGCATTGTGAAATGTCATTATTCAATATTCGTGTCAATAATAAAGTTACCACAAAATAGGGAATTGATATATGGCTTTTGAAAATTTTAGTCTTGATAAAATTGCTCACGATTTAGTTTATGAATACCGCAATGACGACAAAGAAACTGTCAATCAAGTTCATAAAATGCGGACTACTGTAGCTTATGGATTGGAAAGATTTTGGGGAGAACATCTGCGGTTAAACGGGAGAAAATCTACATATTGGGAAGACACTTGGAATAAACTTGTGGAAATTATGGGAGAAGCTGAGATTACAGTTCCTAATAATCCCCAAGATTTATGGAACTCAGAAGTATTTCCCCCTAAATATCGCAAGGTGACATTAGCGATTTTAACCCAACTATGTGACTGTATGGTGTGGTGGACGCAGAGATACAAACCCACTCGCAATAACGAAACTGAAGACAATAATTAGGAGAATCAGAACATGAGTGATAGTGACTTAGTACCTTTGATGTATCAGGCCCAGATTAAGGATAGGGGCAAAATTCAGTATGCTGGAGACCCAAAACCTGCAACAGAATGGGTTGATGAATGGTTAGATGGATGTCCTCCTAACTCCAATCATCAAGAAAATAATGTCAATATTCGTCAAGCTGCACTGCAAAGAAAACCTCAAAAAAGAGGGAATTTTACATACAAAATGCCACAACTGGTTACAGGAGATAACACTTGGGAAGAGACTTACACAATTAACTGGCGTTTAGTTACCAATTCGGGACAAGATGAAGATGTAATCCGTCCTGTAATTGGTGCAAAAGGTATACCCTACTATCCAGGTTCGAGTATGAAAGGTGCATTCCTGCGTGCTTGTTTGCAAATTGCACCCGATAAAGTTCTGGATTTTTGTGGTGGAGAAGTAGAAGAAATCAAAGCTGGTAAAAAAGTCAAAAGAACTAAACCAGGAAGTTTACGTTTTCATGGTGGTTATCCTGTAGATATGTCCTGGGGGAAAGAGAGAAAACGTCTAGTAGATGTTGTTCATTCTCAAGAAAAACGCCAAGTTATGGAAAATGTAAATAGTAGTGCTAATGTGCAAATATCGCTGTATAAAACTAAGTTTAAATTTGGTATTTCTAGCACTAAAAATGATATTGATTGGCAGCTAGTACAACAAATTTGGGAACGTGCATTATCTCAAGGAATAGGTTCAAGAACTAGCGCAGGTTACGGAAGATTTAAAAATATTGCTGATCATAATCAGGTGGTTTTATCAGTTAATCTTCGGGGTCAGGGACTGACTTCTACATTACTGACATCAGATGACAGAGGTAATAAAATCCCTGAATTTCGTCCGAATATGTTTAAAGCTGCATTACGTGGACATACTTTGCGGTTACTAGCAGGGGTGACAGATGCAACCACAACCCAAAGATTAACCAAAGAATTGTGGGGTGGATTTCCAGAAGGTAATGGAGAAAGTGGATCAATTGTGGGTAAATTTGGGGTGGATTTTCAAGCTGAAAGTATAGTTTTTGGAGAACATAAATATTCTCATAATGGTAGAAGAACTAGACCTATGTCTGTCTACAATTTAAAATCGGGAAGTCTAGATATTTTCGCTGTCAAATCTTATTCGGAACAAGACAGGGAATTTTTAAATCTTTTAATTAAATTTTCTCTATTACTAGGTGGTTTTGGGAAATCATGGCGACGAATTCATCACGATTTATTTTATCAATCATATTTTCGGAATGATGATAAACCGATGATTGGTTGTCATTGGTTATTTGGCAAACCATCAAAATCAGTAGACTATTGTATTACAGCACCTAGAGGAGAATTAGATAATATTCAGGCTTTTTTAGCAAGTATTCCCAATACAGTCAGAAATTGCTTTAATTTACCAAATCAAGATAATCATGTAAATAATTGGCGGGAAATTTGGCATCCGCAAAAAGTCCAAGTTTGGGGAAGAATTGCTGAAGATAAAAATGATAGTCAAGCGGTGGAATGGTTTCATCGAGATAACTTTATCAAGAAAACAGAATTAACTGGGATTATAGGAAAATATAGTAAAGTTAGTAGAATTTGGCATAGAATGTATCCTCTTTACGTGAAAATAGATGGTAAATTAATCCATAGAAAAAATGAGAGAGGTAATTATCAATATGTTGAATTATTAACTATATTTACTCCTGATAATTTACCCAAAGCTAGGGAGTTTCTAGATTTCTTAAATAGGCGCGATAATGATTTTATTAAATTATGGGGAGGGAATTAAATTATTTCCAGGAGTCGAACATCTGAAAATTAAATATCAATAAATCTATACAAGGTGAAAAACATGAATATCTGGATTGTAACTACAGGAAATAGTGACGTTCAAATCAAAGATAAGACTACGCTTAAAACTAAATGGAACACATTATTCTATCCAGAAGGTAGAAAAGGATTAGAAAAAGATCATGGGTTTCAACTTACTAAAAAAGAAGAAAATGCTAACTTTACAGTTCCAGCTAGAGTAATGGGTGTAATTTGTGGTAATCAACTAGAGAATAATAAGCTCAATAAAGATATTTACCAAGATTTATGTTTTCCCCTTCTCGATGCTTTTTCTCAAAAACTACAAGGTAAAGATCAACCAGACAGAATTATTGTTATTCTCACAAATCAAGAATCTGCTTATCAAAAACCAGAAAAAAAATCCCCCTATTGGAAAGATACTTGTACCTTAAAACCGATATTAAACAAGTATTTTAAAGATAGATTTTCTAAAATCAAGGAAGTTAAGTATTTAGAACTTGCACCCCAATCAAAAGATGAAGGTTTAGATAATTGGGATCAAGCTCTCAAGTTAGTTCAACAAGAATTATCAACTTTAGAATTTAAACCTCTTGATAAAATATACGTGAGTCATCAAGCTGGAACACCTGCAATTTCTTCTGCAATTCAATTTGTTAGTCTTTCACAATTTGGAAAACGGGTTAAATTTCTGGTGTCGAATGAATATGAACCAGAGAATACCCGATTTATTACTAGTTCTAAGTATTTACGGGGTATTCAACTTCAAGAAGCAAAAGTTTTATTAAAACGTTTTGACTATTGTGGTGTGGAAAGTTTATTAAAACCTTATTGGTTGGATTCTGCAACTCCCCAAGAACAAAAACTGAGAGATTTACTGAAAATAGCTATTCAATGGAATTTTGCAAATTTTGATGAGTTTGCAAAAGGTTTAGGAGAAGTAGCACAAGAACGTCTAAAAACTTGGTGGTGGACTGGCTATGAAGCAGCTTATTTAGCTGTGGTAAGATTGGAACAAGGTAACACGGTGGAAGCATTATTTCATAGTTTTAGAGCAGTGGAAGGTTTAATTTGTAAGTGGGCTGAATACAAGTACAAAAATCATATT
Source organism: Okeanomitos corallinicola TIOX110 (assembly GCF_038050375.1). Lineage (NCBI taxonomy): Bacteria > Bacillati > Cyanobacteriota > Cyanophyceae > Nostocales > Aphanizomenonaceae > Okeanomitos > Okeanomitos corallinicola. The sequence continues at coordinate 120,532 of NZ_CP150887.1, forward strand.
CAATATAAATCAGATGGTTCACCAGCAATTAAAGTTAGTATATTAAGAGATTTACCAGATTATATCAATCGTCTTTATCGCAATATGCAAGATAAGTTAAACAAAGAAGGTAAGCTTGGTCTTTTTAGTGAATCACTTTATCAGTTATTACAAACAGCAAAACCAGAATGTCAAAATCCTACTCATGTTATGAGTATAGTGTGGGGTAAAGCGAGAGATAACAGGAATCCTCTATTTCATAGATTATTAGGTTTGCAGGAGCAAGAGGTTTTTGAAGCTTGGGATACTAAAAATAAAGATGCTTGGAAAAAAAAGGTATTAAGTTGTTTAAATTTTGTTGCTGAACAAGAATTTACTTCTTTACAAAAAGCTAGTCTTATGTATCAATTACATCAAGATTTAAACCAAGCTTTAACTGATTATGAGTTACAAGCTTTTAGCGATTTGAATGTTTAAGTAATTTGAATTTGCTATCCTCTGATTTATGGATATTTCATCGCTAATGATATCACCTAATCTCCAACATTGAAACAATTTTGGTCTATAAATTTCCCAGCATGGACATCGAGGAGATAGAAGCAATGTTTGGATTAAGCGACTTAAAGCAAACACGAGTATACCAACAAGCCTTTGCAGAAGGAGAACTTAAAGGTGAGCAGAAAGGAGAGCTTAGAGGAGAACAGAAAGGAGAACTTAGAGGAAAACTACTAGCAGTACCAGCAATGTTAGCTGCTGGTTTGAGTGTAGAACAAATAGCACAGGCTTTAAGTTTATCTGTAGATGAGGTTAAACAAGCTGCACAGCTATAATTTTTTAGTTGATTATGGCATACTTTCAAGGATATCACCTAACAACACTACCTAAAACTGCGCGAACCAGGGGGTGTATTTATCGAACGCTTGTTATATTACCTGTAAAGGCTTATCAGCTATGGCTTTGGAGGTCTTTAGAAAAAAATGAGGTTCGCGCAAACTCTGTAATCCATACCAGAAAAGGTTTTGAGGTGATTTTTATGAAGGGAGGACTTGACAAGCGATCGCCGAAACGGTACTTTTTAATTTCGTTGGCGCAAACTGGTGTTGAAAGTCTTGTCTGTCAAGCTCTCTAGACCCCAGTCTCCACTAACCATGTGGGGACGCATAATTGGAAACTTCCATTTATCGGAGGGCAAGAGAATGATACAGTTGTCTCCACTAACCATGTGGGGACGCATAATTGGAAACTTGCTGCTTGTGCTTTGGACATAGTTAGATTCATTCCTGAAGTCTCCACTAACCATGTGGGGACGCATAATTGGAAACGATTCAATTTGCTGTTTGATGTCAGCATCAGATTGGTCTCCACTAACCATGTGGGGACGCATAATTGGAAACCACTTAAATTAGAAATATCCAATAAATCATTATATTGTCTCCACTAACCATGTGGGGACGCATAATTGGAAACATCAAGAAACTGACTGGTTTAGCTTAGAGGCTTGTCTCCACTAACCATGTGGGGACGCATAATTGGAAACAAACAAAAGTACCACTACTTGCCACAAAACCAGAAGCAATGTCTCCACTAACCATGTGGGGACGCATAATTGGAAACATTAGCGCGGGAATTTTGGGGTTTAAAGGTTGGGTCTCCACTAACCATGTGGGGACGCATAATTGGAAACGAACCAAATCAAGAGCGACATTTACTATTTAGGTCTCCACTAACCATGTGGGGACGCATAATTGGAAACGTTTTAGTTGCTGGTGGATGTTTGCGATCGCCCCAGTCTCCACTAACCATGTGGGGACGCATAATTGGAAACAGGTAAAATGAATATTTTTATTATTCTTATATATAATGTCTCCACTAACCATGTGGGGACGCATAATTGGAAACCACCAGTTTTTCCTTGAGGGGCAGATTCCTGTACCTCTAGTCTCCACTAACCATGTGGGGACGCATAATTGGAAACTAACTAAACCAAACTCTCTACCAGCTTTTGCCCCCAGTCTCCACTAACCATGTGGGGACGCATAATTGGAAACAGGAAAATTCGTCAATCGCACCACAAATGAACTATTTTCCAAACTTGCCAATAATAATAATCGAGACAGAATAAATTCGATTACACAGCAGAGGGAATTTCTCATGTATTTACCCGAATTATTCCCCCATTTTTTAGTTCTTCAGAGATTAGTAGATGGTTCTCTTAACCAAAGCCAAAATTTAATTACAGCGATGCGAAGGTGGATTTTAATTAATTGGTTTTATAGAGACATAAACCAAAATTGCCAGTGCGATCGCTATAATGGTATAACTTTCAATCAATGGAGCGAATACTTTTTTAATCAAGACCTATTACATCTACAACCAGAATTTCAATCTGGACATCCTCTCAGTCGTTTATTAGAGAAAAATGACGAAATATTCAAACCCCATCATCTCCTCTGTCCCTGTTATAAAACAACTGTAGATTGGTTGCGGTTTTATCATATTAATGTTGATGACTGGCTGGGAGATTTACAAAATAATATTTATCTTTCCCCACAAACAGTTAATGCAGCAGTGGAAGAGGCAATATATGGCATCAGTAAAGATATTGATGCTTTAGAATTAGCTGAGAATTTAGATTCTCTACGGGGTTATGAAGGTATCAGTGCTGCTAGATATTTTCCTGCTTTTGGAGAATTAATTACTAACCGTAATTTTGAATTTTCTCTCCGCAATCGTCAACCACCTAAAGACCCTATAAATTCTCTATTAAGTTTTGGTTATACACTGTTGTTGAACAATGTCATGAGTTTTATTGTTGCTGAAGGACTTTCACCCTATATCGGTAATTTTCACTATGGAGAAAGACAAAAGTCTTATTTAGCCTTTGATTTAATGGAGGAGTTTCGGTCAATTATTGTGGATAGTTTGGTCATGAATATAATTAATCATTCTGTGTTTAAACCCCATGACTTTGATTTTGTAGAAAGTACAGAAGGAGTATATCTCAATCAATCTTCACGGCGGGTTTTTCTGCAAAAGTTTGAAGCGAGAATGAATGAAGAAACATCCCACCCTGATTTACAATCTAAAATTACATACCGTCATGCAATTCAGTTACAAGTCAGAAGATATAAACGTCATTTATTATCAAATATTCCCTATGCAGCATTTTTAAGACCTGCATGATTTGTGTTGCAATCACTTAAAAATCGTTGAATTTTCAGCAAAATCCTGTAGGGGTTTAGCGATGCTAAACCCTATATTTGAACTTGAAAACAAAAATTGCAATATTGTCTGTCAGATAGTGACTCTACCGTACTTAGTATATTACCTGTAAACTAAGTTATAGTTTCATTAACTTATCGTTTTATTTATCTAAATGCTAGTTGTTGTTGTATATGATATTCCTAATGACAAAAGACGCACAAAGTTATCCAATTTTCTCGAAGGTTACGGACGAAGAGTTCAGTTTTCTGTGTTTGAATGTTTTTTGAGTTTGGAGGAAATGCGACAACTATATATAAAGGTAAGAAAGTTAGTGAAAGCAGAACAGGATAGTGTGCGGTTTTATTGGATATCCCAAGATGCTGTTGATAGGGTGTTAACCATTGGTGGTGAACCACCCGAACCACCGCCAAACTATTATGTTATCTAGGTTTGAGGCTATTTAAGGAGATTTTTGTATCATGACTTTCGACACCAGTCAGAGAATCGCTGAAACCCCTATTCTTTCGTTGAGTGGTGTCGATTGCTTACTGTGTAAGGGTTTGAGGTATGTGTATGTTTCGATTTTTCGCTCAATATGTTACTATTTTACGAGTGGTGTCGATTTGCGGTCTGAAACCCTTACTGGGTAAGGGCTGCTAGACGAACTCCCCACCGATTGGGTTAATTCGGAATAATTGGAAACCCCGCTGTTGCTGGGTTAGGAATTAAGAAAGCAGAAGCCCCCACCGATTGGGTTAATTCGGAATAATTGGAAACTTAAAATTGTTTAATTCGGTCACGGAATTAATCCTCCCCACCGATTGGGTTAATTCGGAATAATTGGAAACTTTTTTAATTTTAGTGCTTTTTCCAACTCATCAATAGATTCCCCACCGATTGGGTTAATTCGGAATAATTGGAAACTGAAAGTTTGGTTAGTAACAGTCGAATAGCTCGAGCCCCCACCGATTGGGTTAATTCGGAATAATTGGAAACAATAAATCCCCCCATCGTTATTGCAAAAATACAATGTCTTTCCCCACCGATTGGGTTAATTCGGAATAATTGGAAACGTTTCTATCCACACCACCTAGTGGGATTTGGATCCCCACCGATTGGGTTAATTCGGAATAATTGGAAACGTTTTTATCCCCGTTTCTTAAATAGAAATCGAACCACCCCACCGATTGGGTTAATTCGGAATAATTGGAAACATTTTTGCAAAGAAACAATTGGTGTAGGTTTGTTTCCCCACCGATTGGGTTAATTCGGAATAATTGGAAACTTTAGAAAACTTTTAGGGGACATGCACCTAAAACCCCACCGATTGGGTTAATTCGGAATAATTGGAAACACTTCGTTATCGTTCTGGAAACAGCACAGGGTGCTCCCCACCGATTGGGTTAATTCGGAATAATTGGAAACGCTTTTGCAGCAGATGAACCAACCAAACCAACAACCAAACCCCACCGATTGGGTTAATTCGGAATAATTGGAAACAAAGAAAAAGGCTTAACTAAAGCCGACATGGCTAGACTCCCCACCGATTGGGTTAATTCGGAATAATTGGAAACACTTCATATGCACTTGCACTGCTAGGAGCAGCTAACCCCACCGATTGGGTTAATTCGGAATAATTGGAAACTTCTTCCTTTTGTTGTAATTGTAAAATTCTTACACCCCACCGATTGGGTTAATTCGGAATAATTGGAAACCTTGTGTTTTGTTGAACACGTTTCCGTGCCTCAAGCAAAGCACCCCACCGATTGGGTTAATTCGGAATAATTGGAAACGAAAGATGGTTTCGTTCTGACCTGTTCCACTCCGCCCCCACCGATTGGGTTAATTCGGAATAATTGGAAACGAAAAGCCCCCATATTTATGAGGGCTTATTATTTTGTTATTTAATAGGTGTAGCCAAGATAATTAGGCAATTAAAAAACCTTAAATTGTAGCGATGGGTAAGGGTTTAGCACTGCGCTTTACCCCTACAAATCTATAATTCTTATGTCCTAATCTTGGTGACTATAGCTATATTTCATTAATTTTGTCATTCGCATCAAAAGACAATCGTTTGATTATCAGAACCTGTAAACTCATAAATATCAAAACATGAAATATACATTTGCATCCTAAGACAAAAATCATGAATAACAATGAATCCGTCTCCAATGTTATTGAAGTCATCAATGTAAGTGAAAACGATACTATGAACACGACAATAGAAGACACTTCTATCAACGAAGGAGAAAGATTTGGTAATGATTTAGAAAAAGCCACCAAAGTTCGTCGAGAAACTGCTGAAATTTTAAAGAAAATAGCAGACATACTGATGCAATCAGAAATTGCAGGTGAAAATAGCTCTGGTAAATTGGGATTTGAGCAGGATATCGTATATCTAAATAGTGTTCGTGAAAATTTACTTCAAGGTGTATTCCGATTACTCGTACTAGGAGATATGAAACGAGGTAAAAGCACCTTATTAAATGCCATCATTGGGGAAAAAATATTGCCCACAGGTGTTAATCCTTGCACAGCAGTTCTGACCGTTGTTCGCTATGGAGAAAACAAACAAGTAATTATTCATTTTAATGATGGTAAACAACCAGAAGCAATGGATTTTGATAGCTTTAAAGAACGCTATACTATCCCTCCAGATGAAGCTAAAAAATTAGAAGATGAAGGAATAGCAGCATTTCCAGATGTAGAATACGCTGTGATTGAATATCCCTTAGATATTTTAGAAAAAGGAGTAGAATTAATAGACAGTCCTGGCTTAAACGATACCGAATCCCGAAATAATTTAACTCTGGGTTATATCAATAACTGTCATGCAATTCTTTTCGTTCTTTCCGCTACCCAACCATGTACTCAAGCAGAAAGACGCTACTTAGAAAATTACATTCATGATAAAGAATTAGCCACATTTTTCCTGATTAATAATTGGGATTTAATTGGTCAAAAAATAGAAGATGAAGATGAATTGCCTGAAGCTGAAAATAAAATTCGTCAGGTATTTCAAAGTAATCTGTCTCCCTATTGTGAAAACAACGGCAGAAATCTCTATGAGCAAAGAGTATTTGAGTTAAATTCTTTAGCAGCTTTTAAAGCCCGCACAAAAAAACCCTCTGGTTCACTGGAGGGAACTGGGTTTGATAAGTTTTTCAGTGTCTTACGGCCTTTTCTCACTCAAAAACGAATTATTGCCGAGCTACTAAATGTCAAAGGTTTAATTCGTCAAATTTATCATCAAGTTCACGAAGCTGTAGAAATACGCATCACTTTACTAGATACAGGAGCAGAAGAACTAAAACAAAAAATTCAAGAAGTGCAGCCAGAATTTAATCAATTGGTGGAGATTAGAGATGGATTTAAACATGAAATTCGGACTAAATCAGAATATTACGCTAATGAATTAGCAGATGATTTTTGTAACTATCTCTCTAACTTAGATAGTACATTTGAAACTGATTTTGCCCCATACCAACCTGACTTGAAAGTATTTGATTTACTTAAAGGTGGTAAACGAAAAGAGTTTCAAGAGAATTTAGAAAAGTCATTTAATCAGTATTCTAATGATAAGATAGCAAACTGGACTAAAACAGCAGAACAAAAACTGAAGGAAGCTTTTTCTCAAATTTCTGAAAGTGCCGAAAATTATGGTGATGCTTATACCCAAGTCACAGATAAAATTTATGCAAAACTGAATGAACAAAAAATAGAAACAGGAACAGTTTCTTCAGAAGAACGAACTCCTGGCTGGACGAGATGGGCGGGTGCTGCGGCTGGAATATTTTTAGGTAATCCGGCGGGGGCTGCTTTAGTAGGTTTTGGAGCTTTAGATTGGAAAAGTTTAATTGGTCAATTTCTGACTGCTGTAGGAGCTAATATCTTTTTACTGTATAGTGGGGGAGCGTTTTTAGGGCCAATAGGTATAGCCTTAGCTGGTTTCTTGGCAGGTGCGGTTCAATTACGATTAGCCAGAAATAAATTAGTCAAGTTAACCAAAGAAAAAATGAAAGAGAGTTTGCCAAATGTCGCTAAGGCAGAAAAGATCAAAATTTATAATTTTGTGAAAGAAATTTTTAATAACTTTGAGCAGGAAGTAACTCAAAGAATTGACAGTGACATTTCATATCGCAAAGTAGAGTTACAAGAGCTTTTGGATCAAAAAGAATCTCAAGAAATTGACAAAATAGCAGAAGTGTCTCGTTTAAATACCCTCAATCAAGAAATTATGGTTCAATGGAAAGCAATAGAAGCTATCACTGACAAACTTCTTGAACAAACTGTATGAGTTTACTAAGGTTACAGAATTTGAATGTGAAAATACTATAGCAATCCTAAGCTGTTGTGCATTTAATTTGTATAAATCTAACGGGCAAGATGCCCGCACCACAAGACTTAACAATATTAGCATGATCAAATTTAGCTGCTGAACAGCTTACCCCAATCATGAGAAAATACGTAGATAAAAATCCTTATTTTATAAGCATTTGAGGCTTGTTGAACTCTCACGTATCATTTAGGATTGCTATATAGCCCTTACCATGCTAGTGAGGTACAAAGTTTTTTCGTTTTAGGGAACTCTTAACAGGGAACAGTGAATAGATTGGTGTGTACTTCATTAGACTGGGAAACGCTATATGTCAAGTATTTAATCAAAAAAATTTACCCTACAGGTTCTCATATCAAAGCCATCCCTACATCATGCGAAAGCCCCATTACTGAAACAGAAATTGCCTTATCTGATTTAATCGTAGTCGCAACCGATAATCATCTCTCTCGCAAACAAGCCCAGGAATTAGCATTGAAATATATGCGTCCTCTGCTTTGCTTAGGTACTCACATTGATATCAATCCCTCTGACAACACCCCACGTATGTTCTGTCGTGTCACCGTTCCGCCTTTAGGGGGTGGTTGGTGCTTAATGTGCGGTAATATTATTAGCTTGCAAAAAGCAGCCGTTGAATCCGCACCCGCACAAATCAATCAAATGGTGAATCGCGCAGGTTATATAGAAGGAATCAACGACCCCGCCGTATTTTGGTTAAATAGCATCTGTGCTAATACCGGAGTTGGTGTTATTCACGGCATGATTAGTGGCTTTCTCAATCTCGATGCTGGCATTGATTGGATTTATGAGTTTCCCCATTCCGTTTGGCATCAAACGGATACAATGTATCTCGAAACACCAAATTGTTATTTCTGCTCTCAATCTGAAGGTCTGGAAACCGAGACTGAAGACATTGATAAAGAAGGCGATTTTGATAATATGGACTATTGGTGAATAACATCACAATCATAATTAGTAGGGGTTTAGCACTGCTAAACCCTTATCAATCGCTAAAAGTCTCTTGCCTCTTGCCTTACCTCAACGATAAATTTTAACGCCTACCTACTTATTACACACAAGACTTGAATTTAACAACCATTCAAAAGCAATTTACAATCACGCTGATTAATTGCAATTTTCCCTAACTCCAAAATTACAGCCAGTGGCACATCAACAGATTTAAGAGCCTCAGAAATAGTAACTTTATTAGTGCGTAACAACGTTAAAACCTGCCGCACTTTAGGAACAACAGGATCATTTTTCTGAGTATAACCACGATTAATAGCAATTTTTAGCCCATTTTCAATATCATCTACTGTAGCAGTGCGATTTTTATCTATTAATAATTTCTGTTTTCCAGGAATTGCATTTGTAATTTGAATACCAACATAATCAGGTTTTCTTCGTTGGGGAATAATATCAAAATTGTAAAGTCGCTTTTGTCCTTGAGAATCTACAGTTTGCACCAGTAAATTAGTAATATTAGTAGAGGTAGATTGGGGAAACTTCAAAGTTTTGATTACTCTTAAAAAAATGGTTGTAGCTTTTCCACTGTTTAAATCTGCATCTGTAGTGTAGACCAGTCGTGAAGGATCTGCTAATAAAATGTAAGCAATAGTTTCATCCGTTTGACTAAAACTGATAGGTGTAGCACGTCCAGGAGTGACTTTAACTTGAATTTTATTCTTAACAGCTATATCCCTTTCTATCAAGCGATAAGCAGGAGTTTGTGCTTGGACAACAGGCACTATTCCACCACACAATAATACACTAATGGCAATGATTTTAAAAGCGAATAGTTTCATATCTATTTGAGATTTGGAATTGTCAATTTTGATTTATCTAAAATTAGTTTCATTGTTGAACTTTCAAGAAATTATTAACAACAACTGAAACCTCCATACCTTCAGGTAAATACTGAATATTAGGACGTTGCAACAATTCCTGAACCGCTTGATCAGAACGTCTCGATAGGCGATCGCTCAATGGATCAAAAAATCCCTCCAATGCAGCAGCCCATATCTGCGGGTCAGCATTAGTAGTAACCGTACTTTGATTAAAACTACCACCAGAAACAACAGTGCTAGATTGCGTGCGGGGTTGATTAACTATATTACCCACTCTTCCCAAACTACTAAGTAATCCCACTAATAAATCTTGTTTAGCAATATCTGACCCTGCATCATGCAGCTTTTGAGCAATTAATGGACGCTTGTTTCCACCCCGAATTAATAACGTATTCGCTGGTATCGTTTCCTGTTTAACTGTACCTTGGAAATTAGGATAAACCAATGCGATCGCAGTAGCCGAAACCAAATTACTCTTACTTACAGATGTAGTTTTAGCAACCACAACAGTGCCAGCAGGAAACGCAACCGTGCCATCTGTAGCTTTGAGAGGTTTAGTTAACTCCACAGCAAAGCGGTCATGAGCATTTTTACCACCTTCATCCCAAATCATCGGCATGATCACTTTAGCAGAAGCAGATGTACCCAGTGCTACATCTTTATTGTTTTCTGAATTGACATTGATTAAATCAACAGGAGTACGGTTGAGAATACCCATCATACCAGGTGTTAAATCAGTTTGATTGTCAACATTTTTAGAACCAATCAAAACTGTATTTAGTTCAGTTTCTTCCAGCATTGATGTACTTGGTTTTAAGGTTTTAGAACCTTGATTAACTGGTGTAGTTTTTTCTTGAATTGAGTTGCTAATTTGTGACTCTCCCAAACTAGATAATTGCTTCCATTTGCGTAAAACATCAGCAATATTTTCAGTATTTTCTACTGATGTTTCTACTGATTGTTTTGTTTGTGGAGAAGTATTTATTATAGGTGAATTAAAAGGAGTGGGAACAGGATTTCTTCTAATTACAGGTGCAGGTTCAGCAAATCTAACAGCAGTCGTGCGCGGTGGAACAGTTTGACGTACTGGCCTAACTGATGGAGTTGGTTTTGGTTCTGATTTTAGTTCTGATTTTAGTTCTGGTTTTGGTGAAGTAGTGGGAACTGGTTCTACTTGAAGTTGTTGCTGTTGGTCTTGAAAAGCTAATCTACTTTTTAGTTCAGCAGTTTCATCTAAATTAGGTTCGTTAGTTGGCAAGGAATTATTAGTTTTCACAGCTTGTTTAACGGGAGGTTTAGGTTGTAAAAATCCAAACCAAAGCAATGAACCAGAACCAATAACCATTCCTACCAGACCGACTACAAAAACGAGACGGACACCTGGTTTTTCTGTTAAAGGTCGCTCTATTGCTTTTTCTTCATCTTGTTGCAAACGGTATTCTTGAGAAATAAGCCCAGTTGCGTTAGGGTTATACCCTGCCAACATTTGTTCCTCTTCAGGACTAATATTTTCTTCCTCTTCCAAAATGTTTTTATTCAAACGATGATGACCGTTATTAGTATTAGATTCTAAGGAATAATTAGCAGAATTACCGTTGTGGGAATTAAATTCTTGATTCTGATTTGTATTGTCCATGATTTTACTTTTTGATTGGTCAATAGTTTAAGTAGTTTTGAGTAAATTCACGAAAAATCATCAAATAATAAACCTTTTAGCGTTGCATAATTGAAATCCGAATTAGCTTCATACAAAGATGCCATTTTCATTAAATAATAAAACTTTAAGTTTTGCATAATTGAAATCTAAATTAGCTTCACGCAAAGATGCTATCTATATAGTGAATCTATTAGTGTAAGTGCAAGAGTAAGGAAGAGTTTTAATGGTGTGCCATAAGCTATAAATTAAAGCAGGATAATTTCATTGTTTACCTCAGACAATACAAAGTTTAAACTTGTAATTTTCTAAAATTACTGATTAATCACTGACAACATTTTTTTAATGCACCTCATTTAGTTACTCAATCACGAAGTAATAATGTAAACCTTTGTGCGTAATTAATTAACGACGTTGCTGAGGATTAAAGTCAACCATTTTGGTAATTTGTAACCCAGAAGAACGCATTTCATAAATTTTCTGTTCTATTAAAGAAGCATCTTTTCCGAGTGGAGAACGGGGAATTTCCACTGCTTCAACGGTAAATGTCCGATTAAAAGGAATACGTTCATCTCTACCAGTAGAACGGTCAACTAAAACACGAGTAGCAATCATATCTATTTCCCATTCTCCTAATCTAATTGCTCTTGGTTCTGATAAATAAGAAATAATAGTTGTACTGCGAAGTTGATCTGTAAAAACACTCGTTGGAACTAATTCAGCAATCTTTGGTAAAGAAGCTTGAGCGAATTTTGGTTCTAATAATAGAGAAGCAAACCAAGTATTAGTAGGAATGCGCTTTTTACCAACTTGAATACCTGGATCTGTTTCTTCACTCCCTACCAATTTATTATCCCAATTAAATGTTAGTGTCGTCCAATCACTGACCACTTTTTGAATCACTGCTGGATAACGCCAATTACGTTCTTGTTCTGAAATATAGATAGTTTGACCATTTACTAACTGAGCAAAGGTAGTTTTGCGTTCAGCAATTTTATTGACTCTAAAAGCAGTGAACAGTGTTAATAATAAAATTAACCCATTGAATGCTGTTAAACACAGGAAACAAATAGCTAATAAATTTTTAGATTCCGGTAGTAGTGGTGATTGCAGTCGTTTGATTTGCATAGATATCTCAGTTTAATTGCTGGGTAAGATACTAAAATAGAAAGATTGTCAACTTTTGTTGCAAGATTCAACACTTTGGGAATTACAGCAATTATCTTGTTAAAGTGCCATACTTAAATGTCCAAAAGGTTTATGCAGCAGGGGTTATACGATTTCGTTTTGTAGCAAACAGTTGAGCAAAGTGCTGTAAACAATTGTCAATTATCAATTATTAATTGATGATTCTTTCTCATTATATTCTCCTGCTAATTACAGCTAAATACAACTAAAAATTATGCCTTCCAAGTAATTAGTATTAACTCCTACGAATTAAAGCAACGCTAGTTGCAGTACCAATAGCACTGCTGAAAATATCAATTAAACCTTTAATGTTGGCAGAAATACCGTTATAAATTGCCATTCCTCCACCTCCTGCTATTAGCACTGCCAAAATTGGAGAAAAGATACTCAAGAAAAACATGAAAGCCACATCCGATGCTAATGCTGCACCTGATTTAACTAAAACAACAGCTGTTAAACCTACTAAAATATTGTACCCAAGTTGAACTCCAAACAAGGAAATAAACCCAGTTAACCAAGCCCAAATAGGACGACCTTGTAATGGTAAAAGTGATAAACCAACTGCGATTGGTGCAAATAAAGCAGTTAGTAATAATGCTGCTTCTAAAATGTTAACAAATCCCCATTGTAAGGCATAAAGAATAAAGCGAATAATGGGAATAGCAGTATCCCGAAATACACTACCTGGATCATTAACGAATTGTACCGCAGTACCAATTTGACCAGGTAAAGTTCTAGACCAAAGGAACTGTGCAAAATCTTCTAATGGTTGAAGTGGAGATTCGGCTTTCTCTTCAGCTTCCGTAACAATTGCTTCTGCTTGTTCTCGCTTTGAATCCCAACATTCAATTAACTCCTCTCCAACTTGTCCCTGACATTCACTGTAAAGATTTTCTAGTTGTTGTCTAGCAATACTGCTAATTGTCACATTAGCGATCGCCGATTTGAATGTCAACTCACTAACTTGTATTTCCAGAATATTTTGTACTTGATTATAAGCAAATCCTCGGATAAAAATAATGGTCTTAGCTAGTAAGTTACCATTACCACCAAGAAATATCATAATTACAAGTGGCCAAACAAAAATAGCTGCTAATTCTGACCAAGATTGTTTCTCAATAATTTCTTTTCCCGTTGTTAGTGCCACAAACAAGATACTAGCTGCTCCCAAGGTAATACCTAATCGAATTAGACCGTACCATAAATTAGATGAAGTATCTAGGGTAACTTGCCAAACTAAATTCCATGATTCAACTGTGGCACGAGATAATTCTAAAGCACTGGATACGATATCTAAGGCTTGAGTTTCTCCACCAGTAACAGGAAATGATTGAGCAATTAGGTACATCATACTTTTTAAAGTTTACAAAAGTTTTAGTTGAAAAAAGTTGTTTTATGCAAATTATTGATAACTTACGAAAAAGTCACAGAATATCTCACAACAGGAAATCAAAAGGATGATTAAAACCAATACTACTCGGTTAACAAAATCAAGAATGATTGAACATTTGAAATATCATATTGTGCCATACAAAAGAGCTAAATCGAGTATTATTGTGAGTAACCTAAAAATTTACTAAAAATTTAATAGGGCTTTCAGATATAGTCAATCTCAGGTAAATGAGGTACAAATATGAATAATAAAAATCTTGTAGCATGGGTATTTTACCCGCAATAGATGTACCTCACTCAGACTGACAGTTTTTAACTTAATTATCGTTCCCCAAAGTAAAACCACCAGGCATCATTAATAAACCCGCTTGTTGAGACATAGCATTACCAGCAGCAATACTTTTTCTTCTATCAGCAGTATTGATAGCTGCAAGTTCTTTAGCTGTTTGAGTAATCAAAGTATTGTTTAATGCTCTGTCAATTCTTGCTTGTTGTGCCTCTTGAAATATTCGTTCATTAATTTGACCATTGAGTGCTGTTTGTTGAGACAAGTTTTGTAAAATCTGTTGGGTGACATCCAAAGTTTGTGACTCTTCTCCTAAGTTAATAATTGTTTTAGTGTCTTGTCGAGTAGCTTCTTTAATTTGAGCCATTTGAGTTTGGGCTGTTTCTCCTAAAGTTGTTTGATTAGCAATTTCATTCACAACATTCCTAGTAGTATTCTTGCCTATATCTTCTCGAATACCATAAGAACTTTGACCATTGGTTTTATTCTCCAAAATTTCCGACAATATAGCACCTGGACTTTGATTAACTGAACCACCTAAAATTTGATTCCACAATTGATAAATATCAGGAATTTGAAATGCGCCAATTGTTGAGTTAATCAAATCAGTTATGGGACTAAACAAGTCTTGTTGAACAAAGTTTGTTACATCTCCAATGAAGTTATTAATCTGGTTTTCAGTATTTTCAACCAAAATACTATTGCCATTAACTGCATTATTGTTTGATGTGTTGTTAGGTTGAGTAGCAGCTAAGGTTGGTTTATTAAGTGAACTCATACCCAACACTAAAATCATGGTGATGAATTGAATGGAAATCCATTTCAGTTTCATAATCAAAGTTCCTTTAGCTAACACAATTTTGAATTTTAGATTTTGGATTTTAGATTGAAAATACCTAATCGTTCAGGACTCCATTTTTAGTTTCATAATCAAAATTACTTCAGATAACACTTTTTTGATTTTTAGGTTTTAGATTTTAAACACCTAAACCTAATTGTTCAAGATTTTATTTATTGAAAACTTAGGCTCACGTTATGATTCAAAAAATCTGTTGTTGTGCATTGAAACATTAGACTCACGTTATGACTCAAAAAAATTGATGTTGTGAATTGAAACATTAAGCTCAAGTTATGATTCAAAAAATTGATGTTGTGCATTGAAAAATTAGGCTCACGTTATGGTTCAAAAATTTTGATGTAATACCATTTCTTTGTAAGGCTGCACCTAATTTTGCAATCCTTTCTATCTCTGTATTCTCTGTGTCTAGAGTGGTTTATTTATCTGAAAATTAGGCGAATCTTTATACAGAATTGGTATAAGGAAAGAAAACAATTTTGTTGACATAAGTATTCAATAGTTGCTGCTATACTTCCTTTTTGGTATTGAGCCGAGATACGAGTAAAAACCTGCAAGATGGTCTGGAAACGCTTACTGTATCTACATTTCAAAGATTTCAGGTGGAAGATTAATCGCCACCTCCAAAGGTTCAGGAACATTACGTAAATTCACCACATAATCACCGTATCTTTTGATATGCCTGGTCAGATAAGGACTCAAAGCAGCAAGATGTCGCTTATGAATCACCTCACCCTGTGACATCAACTTTTGAATCGCCAACGACATATCTACCGTATTCTGTAAAATCACCGCACTAGCCACCAAATCCAAATACTTCAACCGCTTTTCCTGCTCAATCGGGTCATTCTCAGTAATCACCCCCTGCTTACCAAAAAACACCCAATCCAGAAAACCATTGTACATCTCCACAACATTTGTTACCGCAGTAATTTCCCGTCTCAAAGCAACATTAGAAATATAATCCAGCAGAAACATAGTCCGCACCACCTTACCCAACTCTTGAAAAGCTTGATAAAGACGATTTTTGCGACTATAACTATTCAACTTACGTAATAGCGTCGAAGGCATCACCTTACCAGCCTTAATTGACAGCACCACCCGCATCATGTCAGACCAATGAGTCTGAATTAAACTCCAATTCACCACACCCTTAAACAACGGCTCAATATGCTGATAGCTCACATCTGTACTAGGACGCACAAAAGTTAAATCCTGCCAATTACGGATACGTGGCATCAACTTAATACCCAGAAGATAGGAAATAGCAAAAACAGGTCCAGACTGACCTTGAGTATCTGCGTGCAACGTATCAGGCTGAATATCCGAAGTATTCTTCAACAACCCATCCAAAATATGAACCGCTTCCCAAACACCACAAGCAATAAAGTGAGTAAACAAAGCAATGTATTTATCAGAAACATGATGATAGGCAATACCACCATAACCACCGTAACGAATATGATACTCACTGTGTAAATTATTTTCGTATATCTCAAACTTACTGCCATCCGCCGCCGCCTTTTTCCCCGTCCCCCAACAATTCGGTAAAGTAAACCGATTATAAGCATTAATAATATCCCGAATTGCCGCCTCAATCTTGGCAGCACTAACATGGCGACGGTTAGTATAAGAAATCTCATGGGCAGTCACCATACCCCCCGAATGACGAGCCATTTGATTAGGTCCAAGATTACAACCATAACCAAACGTAGTAAAAATATAACGTTCCCCCGGCTCAGATATTTTGGCTTCGCTTCCCGACAACAAACCAAAATGTCTAGTCCAATTTAACCAATGTTCAACATTGCATAAGATATCTAAAATACTCCGGTCCGGCATCAGCACCCGGATTTTAGACTCCAATAAATCCACCTCTGGGAGTTGGGTTAAAGATGGCACTTTCTTTAATACCGGCTCACCTTCTTTATTAATAGTAAATTGTTTATCAACAGCACAAATTTTATCTACTTCCTCAGCCACTTGTGTAAAACAAAAACGTAAATGTTCTACAAAATCTGCTGGATTAGCAGGAAAACCAATTAAACAACAGTATTCCTCTATTAAAGGTTCGCACTCAACAGGACTTAATAATTGTTCGCGGAAATCTCCATAGCTTTCCGACCCCACAACACAAGCATCTCCCGTTTTAAATTCAGCCGCTAAATGGAAAAAGATACAAATCTCTAACTGCTGACGTACCAAAACATCAGCACCATCAATTTCTGCTACAACTAACGCCCGCCAGTTATTACTAATAAAATCCAAATCAATATCACAAGGTAAATATTTAGCCCGTTTGTGTTCATTATCCAACACAAATTTCAAAGCTTCAATCACCGATTCATCCGCAGAAGTAGAGAGAATATCCAAAGACCGCACTAAACTAAATAGTGCTTTGCGGTTGGCAGCATAAAACCGCCACATTAATGGTAAATAATTGTTAGTATTGTATGCCGCAATTTCATCTAATTTTTGCATCAGCAATTCTGCACCACCATGTTCATCCAAAATTGACTGCACCTGTTCTCCAAATACCGCATTATCCTGGGTTTCCTTGGCTTGTTTGGATGCTTGTAATACTTGTCCCAATGTCGCTAACAACTCTGATGTTTCTACCAGATGTTTATCTCGTAGTTCCTGCAATCTTTGTTTAGCATTATTTTGAATCTTCAGGATACGTTTGATAAACATCTCCACCAGATAATCACGAGTTTTTATCTGTGCTTCGTACAATAGACATAATAGCAATGTTCGTCGTTTGGGTAAATTAATATCTTGAAATTCTGCAATATCTAAAGTTCTAGCATAAGCAGCAAAATGTCTAACTTTGGTAGGAGTAATATTTTGTAGTAATCGCTTGGCATCTCCAAAAGTCATGAGCATATCAAACTTATTTTGCAGGAGTTTCATCCCATTTAGTTTGGCACTTTTAGGTGGCGATTTTAGTAAATTCAGGGTGGCATTTTCATCTTCCTCCGCATTGTCTATCACCACGAGCAATTTGTCTAAATAAGTTTGTTCAGTAGTTGAAAGTCCTTGAGAACAAAGTGCAAATAACCGATTATTGACCATTGAACGAATGTGGCGAATTAATCGGTCAAGGGTACTAAATGCTGGTAATTCGTATCGTTCTTTAACTAATTCTTCAATTGCTACATTGATTAAATCCGCAGGATGGTCTTTAATTTGGGCAGCTTGTGCAACTATTGTGGCTATTAATCTTTGTCCGGTTTTATCATATTGTTTGACCCCTAAATATTCCCGAATAATATTTTTATAGGTGTGCCGCTGGCGTTCGGAGGGTATTGCTTTTACTGAGTCTTGTAATTTTAAACACGACCGTAAATGTTTAATTACCGCAATTGGGATCTGTTCAGGATGAGGGAAATATCCCAGACGTTGAAAGGATTTTAACATCACCATTAACCGCAGTAATCCTTCATGACTCTTGGTTTTAGATTTGACAAATTTGATTTCTGCGGCTGTTGGGGTATACAGTTCTGCTAGTTCTTTGGGGTCAGGAAATTGTTTAAATTTGGGGTAAGCAGTACGGTCAATTGATGTCATTTAAGTGATATTTGAAGCATATATGATTGGGTGGAAATTTTGAAAATATACTGAGACTTGCAAAGGAGGCAGGGCAAGCAGAGGGCTGTCTGGCTGGAGTAAAGAAGTATAAATAACAACTTTAGTTCTGGGTTTAAAGCCCAGTTTTAAAAAAGAATTGTATCGAGTGAGAGTGCCACGTTAGCGAAGCGGCACGAAGTTCAATACAAAGCATCCCTGCTTCAATTCTACGTTTAACAACATGGGTTACTCCTGCGTTCTGCTTTCTATCTCCTGCCTCCTGAAAACCCTTTCAGTTATCGGATAAAAGTTATATATGATACCCTAATTCTCCGTAAATGTTTTTATCCCTCAGTTTCCAACCAAAGAGTATTATAGCTTCTTTGGGGTAGACAATTTGCCATGAGTTTAAAAGGCTGTTTTTTGTAGAATTTTCTGGTGGATAATTACCAATTTGAGGAGATTTTATTAGTTTTTAGTTTCTGATTGGATGAGGATATTCAAGGCATGACGGGCGGCTGATTCGGCTTTTTGTGAGGTCACTTTTTGGTAACGTAATGTGGTTTGAATGCTTTCATGTCCCATTAATGAACGTAATTCTTCTATGCTGATTAATCCTACTCTTTCTGTAGCATAAGTATGCCGTAAGTCGTGAATACGAATTCCTTGAAGTTGCGGATATGTGTTGGTTATTTGTCGCCAATAATCATGTAATGTGTGATAGCTGATTCTACTGATTTTGAGTGTGACTGGATGTTGTGCTGTGAACAATGCGTTGGTAGAATTTTGGGAATGTGAGTTATCTCTAGAAGATTTTACGTTTTGATGTCGTGAGTATTTTAAATATTTATCTAGGGATTGTGCGGCATCGTCACTATAAAAACACCATCGTTGTTTGTTGCCTTTACCTAATACTTGGAATTTCTGGTTTTTGATGTCTATGTCTGATAAGTTTAGGGCTAAAAGCTCTCCTATTCTACATCCTGTGCGATGCAATAGGTGAATTATGGCGTTCATTCGCAGGTCGTCTTTTACTGCTTGATAGAGTATTGAGAGTTGTTCTGGTGTTAGGTATCTGATGGTGTTGTCGGTTTTGTGTTCTCCTTTTTCTCGCTCTGGTTGACGTTGTTTTAGTCCCCGGATGGGGTTGATTTTTATATACTCTTGTTCTACTGCGAAGTTAAATAGGCTTTGCAGTATTGCTTGATGCTTGTGGTGGGTTGTGTATTTTAAATGGTTGAGGCTGTTTAGATACTCTACTAATGTTTGTTTACTGATAATTTCTATTGGCCAATTTCCATACTCTGCCAGGAATTTTAATAGGGTTAATTCGTAGGTTTCTTTGGTGCTGGGTGCTAGTCCAGTCCTTTCTAAAAATTCTTTGGCTACGGTGGCTAATGTTATGGCCGTTTTCACTGGAATTTATGTCTTTAATATCAGGTTTTTTATCTATAAATTATATATCTTTTGATGAGTTAGTTGACAGTTTTTTATGGATACTTTTAAGACTCCTCGACCTGGTGAATCTCTTGCTGCTTATGTTTTACGTCTGCGGAAGGCTCTTGGGTTGACTCAGTTTGATTTGGCGAATGCTGCTGGTATCCATTCTCGTTCTGTGGGTAAGATTGAGCGGGGTTTGACGCTTTCGATTAATCGCCGCACTCTTGGTGGGTTAGCGGTGGCTCTGGGTGTACCCCAAGAGTATTTGGATGCTGTGATTAAGGGGGAGGAAGTTTCTGCGGTTCAAGGGGTTAAGTTTTGTCCTCAATGTTGGAATCCTGGTGGTTCTGTGGATTCGATGTGGAGTGAACTTAGGGCTAGGTTTTGTTATCTATGCGGTACACCTTTGCGGGCTAGTTGTGCCAATTGTGGTGAGTTGGTGGTGTCGTTGAGGTATAAGTTTTGTCCTCTGTGTGGGAGACCTTATAAGGATGGGGGTAGGAATTCTTGAAATTCATGCACAGCAAGCGTTTCCAGACCATCTTGCAGGTTTTTACTCGTATCTCGGCTCAATACCTTTTTAACTAACAATTAAAGAACGATTTTCAACCTGTTCACCAGAATTAAATCGAGAATGCAATGTATTCACCATAGATACCTCCTGTCCAATATGTTGAAAACCTTTGTTCTCCTTCAAAGCACAGATGTAAGCATCCGTAAAAGCTCTGAGTCCTAACAGCCTACCTTTAGGAGTATTTGGATACTGTGCCATCACCCGTGACCTGGCCTCTCGTTCATCTTGGTTATTAGCAACACTAGCCAACATCATTTCCCCTGGGTAAAAACGAGTACGCCAAAATCTACCACCTGTTTCTACTAACCAACAGGAATAAAGGTCGCTAATGCGGGGTAAAAATGCTTCTGTGGCATTTTGGCTGATGATATTCGCAGGATAACCCAGATAACGCTCAAAAGAAGCAACCCCAGTGCTGGTAATACGTCCAGTAATTCGGTAAGTCATGTTTTGCATGATTTGAGCGCCAGTTGCACATTCGCAGATCGTATCTGGATCTTGGGATAGCAACAATACAGCAATTCCTTCCTTACGTCCTGTAGCACAAGTTTCACCAATCACTTGAGCAAACCCATCTTTACGCAATAACACTGAAAGCTCATCACCAATAAACAAACTTTTGGGATGGGATAAAGCATTGCGGATACAGGCAGTATGGGCATTAATCGCCATCAAATACGCATCCTGTTCATTAGTTAATCCACTCAAAGCAAAGAATTTAATTGCAGGTTCAGGAGAAAATGTACTCGGACGGGCGATCGCCACTAAAGCTTTACGTATAAAATCTTTCCAAGACTCCATCCGTCGTTCCCGTTCTGCTTTATCAAACCGACGCAAATCTGGTGGTTCTAGTAAATTACTACTGCCACTGGCAATGTCATAATATGCACCTTGTTCTCCCAGTAGTTCAATCGCTGTCTTAAAAGTGCTGTTACCTCCGGCGGAAATATCCATTCCCACTACAGGAATATTGTTCACTAAGGCTTCTTCTGCAAACCGCCACCCCAAAACACTCTCAATACTGCTCGGTTAAGGAAAACGAGGGGGTAAGATCAGGAGAAAAGAGTTCGCGTTTTATTTACGAGAACTAACAAATTTACTTTTTCTCTTTGAGGCTATCGTATAATTCCACCCAATTTTGCCTAAGAGAATCAATACAAGACTGCAAGTGGTCAATTTGGGTTCGTCTGGCAACTGAGAGGACAGCATGAATATGATTGGGGCTGCCAGCCTTGCCTAAATGCTTATATTTGCTGAGTTTATCAGGTTGTTGAGTAGGGAAGATAGGTTTATTAGCCTGCAACTTGTAATACCAATAAGTACCCTGTTTACCCCGTGCTTGGTAACGCAAAACACAACATCCAGGAGGTGCTACCTCCCCAGAAGCCTGAATTTGTTGAATAGATAGTTGTAAAGTCGCAATAGCTTGTTGTATTAATTCGGCTCTAGAAATAATATCTGAGTCTTTTGCAGGCATTGACTTACGGGGGGAATGAGAAAAAATTACTTGTTCGCGGATTAAGTACGAGAACATTAACCCATTTATTCTATACTATTTTACAACTAAAATGAAACTGAACAGGGGTGCAAATGTCACTAATCAACTTTGAAGTCATTACAGCATCAGTGGCCAAAGCACAATTGCTGGTGGCGTTAGAACAAGTCATTCCCGCTCAAACTATACACAGAGCAATCATTAATACTTCGTCTCAAGAGCGAAGAGAACGAATACTACCCACTCACGTAGTTGTAGCTTTAGTCATTGCCATGAGTTTTTGGTCAACTGACTCCATAGTTGATGTCTTCAAAAATTTGATTCAAGGTTTGAGTAGTTTACAAATACCCCATCGTCTACGTTTTACTGCACCAACTTCTTCATCTATCAGCGAAGCACGTCAAAGAATCGGTCCTGCTGTGATGACTCGTTTGTTTGAAATGGTAGCAAAACCCCTAGCTACAATACAAACACCAGGTGCTTTTTTGGGAAACTTAAGATTGATGGCTATAGACGGAACAGTTTTTGATGTTCCTGATACTCCAGCCAATGCTAAAGTATTTGGTTATCCTGGTTCAAGACCGGGTACATATCCAGCTTTTCCCAAAGCTAGATTGGTTTTCTTAGTAGAAGCAGGAACTCATGTAATTGTTGATGCTCTATTGAGTCCCTATCGAATTGGCGAAAGAAAAAGAGCGATTCAAATTCTTCGCAGTGTTGGGGAAGGAATGTTGTTAATGTGGGATAGGGGATTGCATTCTTTTAAAATGGTTCATGCCGCAATCAAACAAAAGTGTCATATCCTTGGTCGTGTACCAGCGAATGTGAAATTTGAGGTAGTTAAGACTTTGGCTGATGGTTCTTATTTGTCTTGGATTGCACCTGATGGTAAATCTAAAAAGAAAGGTGCAACCAGAATTCCTATTCGTGTCATTGAATATGTGATTGAAGATAATGGTTCTGAGAAAGTATACCGTTTGATTACTGATTTAATGGATATTTCGGCTTACCCAGCACTGGTTTTGGCTCAAGAATATCATACTAGATGGGAAGCTGAAAATACTTTGGATGAATTAAAGGTGCATCTATTGGGGCGCAAAACTCTGGTTCGTTCTAAGAATCCTCGTGAAGTCATTCAAGAAATTTATGGTTGGTTGTTGGGACATTTTTGTATTCGTTGTTTGATGTTCCAAAGTGCTGCCGAAGCTGGTATTTCTCCATTACGTTTGAGTTTTACTGGTAGTTTACGATTAATTCGACGTGCTGTTCCTCAATTCCAACAAGCTGCTGCTGAAGATTTACATCTATTTTATAGTTGGTTAGTTGCAGAAATTTTAGATTTAGAAATCCCTCCTCCTCAATTTAGAAGTAATCCTAGAGTTTTGAAAAAGACGCGCTCCAAATTCCTCAGTAAAAAACGATGTCATCGTGGTAGTACCACTATCAATCAACCTTCTTTTATGATTAAAAAAATTGCTAGTTAGTCTGATTATATTTTCGCTTTCTTACCTTTATATTTGAGCAATTGAATATTATTTTATTCATAGGGACACTGTTCTGTGTTCACGGTGTGGCTTTTCTGTTTTCTCTCGGCTCTTAGTTCTCGTAAATAAAACGCGAACATATTTCCCTTGATCTTACCCCCTCTTTTTCCTTAACCGAGCAGTATTGACCCCGAATTAGGTTAAATGTTAAGCCAACAACGTTAGCATCAAGTGTAGCTGCACCTCCTCCTCCAGCTTGTGAACTCTGTTGGGCAAGTGTCACAAAGAAGTTTTCTAAACTGCTTAAAAAAATGGCATGGGCTGGAGTTGTTAGGGTATCAAGTAAAGCAGTAATTGTGATAATTGCAGTCACAAGATGCCAAAAACGGATTTTTCTGCCTAAATACTTTTCTAAAATTGGTACTGTGCGAATTACATAACCAATGCTCAAGAAAACAATGCTGGCACATCCCAAAATGGTTACGAATATGGGTTTTGTTGCCAATAAATAAATTGCTGTTGCTAGAGATATGAAGATGAATGATAAATCAGTACGGTTTATTTTCTGGTTTTTCATGTTTCTGAATGAGTTAGCAGATGAAAGTAAGTTAAACTGAGAATTGCGAGATTGTGTGTTATTCATTTTTCTTTCCTCTGTTAAATTTCAATGTTTATCAAATGTTTTACAGATGCTTTCAGCTATCAGATGGAAAATTATTTTGGTGTAAAGATTTGTGATTTGAATTTGTACCTCATACGGAAACTGCTGTAAATCAAACTGGTTTTAAAAATTTGTGCTTTTGGTACAATGCACAGTGTCAGCAGTTATTGAATTGAACCAAAAAAACACATCTTTAAAATTAAACGTAACGATTCAGGATTCACAAATCAGAATAAATGAGAGTTTTAAAATCAAACTATTTTGGATTTTAGTTAGATTTTAGATTGAACCTATGCCGAAACTCAGGGGAACTGTCAATGAATTTTAGTGTTGGATTTTAGATTCATTACCCGATTGATTCTATTTTGTGAATTGTCACATTTTTAAAATTTTGTTCTTTTCATCTTTAATCCTTTTCATCTTTAATCCAAAATTGAAAATCTAAAATTCTGTTATTAGTTGTTGAGAAAACAACTTGCTGATGTAGATTACTGCTACACTCAAATATTCTGACTCCTGACTTCTGACTCCTTACAATTAAACTTGCATTTCTGATTTTTTGGCTTGTTTTTCTTGTTTTTGAGTTGGTTTTTTCTG
Organism: Okeanomitos corallinicola TIOX110; assembly: GCF_038050375.1. Taxonomy (NCBI): domain Bacteria; kingdom Bacillati; phylum Cyanobacteriota; class Cyanophyceae; order Nostocales; family Aphanizomenonaceae; genus Okeanomitos; species Okeanomitos corallinicola. Next base: position 145,095 of record NZ_CP150887.1, read on the forward strand.
CTGTCTACTTTTATCAGGTTGACTAGAACGAGTTGATTGTTGATTATCTAGTAATGCTTCCATTTCTCTAAGTGGGATATTACATTGTTTAATTTCTGGTGGTTCTCCTGGTACTAAAGCTGCATCAAGCACTTGTTCGTTATCACGGTTGGGGTTAAATCCTTGAAGTAGTTGTGTACCATTAGATAGTTTCACTATTTCAAAATCGTACTTGGGTTTACCTTTTTCAGCCCAGGTAAATGTCGGTTCTTCATCACCATTAAATTTGTGAGGTAGTTGTTTTTGAAACTTTTGCACTAATGCTTGGGCGGTAGCTTTGAGGGCGTATTCTGATTTTGATTGTGGTAGTTTACAAATACCAATTTTTTCATCAGAGGTGAGATTATCTTGTGTAATTTCCCATTGTCCCTGAGTGCAAGTACCCGCAAATAGTGTTTCACCTTGGGTATTTTCTAAAGTAATAGCTACGTCCGCAGATATCCCTGTTTGTGCTGTTTGTTTACCTTGTTGTTTCACCCCCTGTTGTTTCACTGTTAAAGTTTTGTTACTAGAAATAGGAATACCATCTTCAGGAGTTTTGTTAAATAATTCACTGGCAACATCAGCAAATCCTACTAAAGCATCAGCACAGGCTATTTGTTGTTGTTTGGTTTGGCGTTTTGTTAGATAGTCTAAAACGTCGTTTTCTGGTTGGTTTTGGGAGTTAATTGGAATATTTTCTTCAGCATTTTTTGATTCTGTTATAGAACCATTTTGTTGTGCTGCTATTTGTTTTTCTAGTCGGTCAACTATCTTTTCTAAACGGTCAAGTCGTTTAGAGATACTTTGCAAGTAATCTTCAATTTGTTGGAATTGTTCAATGATGCTGGCATTTTTATCTAATTCAAAGGGTTGAGTTTGATAATTAGGGTCTATAGTAGAACCTAATTTATCTACTTTAGAACCAATTTTCATGGTGGCTACTGCCAATGGATTATTTTCTGTGGATGCTTCAAATGTTGAATCTGGGAAATTTTCAGGATTTGAAATATTTACAGAGTTTGAAGTATTTGAAAAGTCGGGAGTAGTTGAATATTTTGCAGGATTTGAAGGATTTATAATTTCTGATGATTCGGGGTTTATTTCCTGTAAGCGACTGGTGAGGTTATCTACTCGGTCATTCTGCTTTTGTAGTTGTTTAAGAATTCGTTCCAGTCGTTTTTCATCAGCTTCGGCTGCAAGTTGTTCTAAAACTCCTTGTCCTACAGCTATTCCTAAAGTTGCTAGTTGACCTGTTAATCCTGCTAAGTTTACACCATTTATTTCTCTTCCGTTTGTGGCTGCTGTGGCACTTAAACGGGAAGCTTCATCTAGTGGTTCTCTAGATTGGGATTTTTTGGTGGTAGTTTTATTATTTGGTGTTTTAATTTGGGTTTTTGTTTGTGTTTTGGGTTGAGACTTACTTTGGGTTTTAGTTACAGTTTTTGTTTGAGATTTAGTTGGAGATTCACTAACACGACTCTGAGGTAATTCGTCTTCTTCATCTAAGTTATCTAGGTCATCTAGTTCATTGTTGAAATCGTCGTTTAATAGGTCGTCTAGTTCGTCGTCTATTTCATCTATTTCTTCGTTTTCCTCATCTAAATCTAGTAAATCATCATCTAATTCATCATCTAAATCATCCAGTTCTGTTTCTGCAAAACCGCAAATTTCAGCGATGTTGGAAGGGGTGAAGTAGTTTTCATCTTTGTCGGTGATTCCTTCTAGGTTTTTGAGCAGATATTTACCACTGGTTCTGTGACTGGGGTCGCTGGTAAGGTAGAAGCGATAGCCTCTAATTTCTTCATCATCATCTCCTCCTACGCAGAGTTCTACGGTGATGGGTGCTTTGCCTGATGCTTTGCTGTAATTTTCTACACAGGCTTTAAAGTCTTCGTGAGATTGGATAGAACCGTTTTCTAGTGATTGAGTAATGGCTTTATCGAGTGTGTTTTCTATATGGCGGAGTTTGCGGCGGTCTGTCAGGTTTTCCCATGAGCGAGTTTGTGTTTGTTTTCGCTTTGGTTTGGTTGGTGTTTTGGTAGCCATAGTGACGATGACGCTGGTTGCCTTAGTTGGTAAGGTAACAGGGCTTTGTCTTTGATGGCATTAACCTTTTGGCTATTTCTTTTTTGTCCACTTGGCTATTTTTGATTGTTTCTGGTATGAAATCGCTACCATCACAAAGAGTAAATGCGGAAGTGCGGACAGAAAAGAGTATCGCTACATCTGTCAAATAAATCTTTCTAACGGTAAAAATTTTTATTAGTTGTGAAAATTGATAAACTAGAGCTATGATTTATTACATCAACGTAATATAATAGAAAGTGAGTTGGGAAATAGAATATACGAATGAGTTTGAACTTTGGTGGCAAACTCTTAGAGAGGAACAACAAGATGATATTGTCAGCGTTGTTCAAATACTGGAAGAAAAAGGAACTCAATTACCCTTTCCTTATTCATCCGATGTTAAAGGTGCAAAAAATTCCCACCTTAGAGAGTTACGTATTCAAAGCGGTGGTAAACCAATCAGAATCTTTTATGCTTTTGACCCGCGACGAGTTGCAATCTTACTTATTGGTGGAGATAAAACAGGAGATAAGCGGTTTTATGAAAAATATGTTCCTATAGCAGATCGTCTTTATGAGGAATATCTTGAAGAAATTAGTCGGGAGGGTTTAATATGACAGGACATAAAAAGTTTAGCAATCTTACTAAAGATTTCTCCGCAGAAAGAAAAACCAAAATTGCTACTCAAACAGCTAAATTAAAAGAGGAAATGACATTAGCTGAATTACGCCAAGCTTTAAAAATATCTCAAGCTCAATTAGCTGAGAAATTGCAAATTAAACAACCTGCTATTTCTAGATTAGAAAATCGTACTGATATGTATGTTAGTCATCTGCGAGAAGTTATTGAAGCTATGGGAGGAGAATTGAAAATAACAGCAATATTCCCTGATGTGGAAGTGACAATTACTAATTTTGAAGATTTGGAACTGGAGATTGATGAGTAGGGTTTGAAGATAGAGAAAAAGCTGAGATTTATTTTTTAAATTTTAGAGTTTTGCTAATGCTAAAATGTAAATGGTTATAAAAAAAGGGAATATCAAGCTATGACACTTGCTAATTCATCAATTACTCAACACTATACAGTTGATATTGAACCGGAAGGACGTTTAACTCTACCCCAAGAAATCCAACAAATTCTTAATTTAGAATCTGGAGATAGATTAATTTTAACTCTGGAAGATAGTGGCAAACTCCAATTAGTCAGTCTTAAACAACAAGTTAAAAAATTAAAAGGTTTATTAAAAGATAAATCACCTGATAGAAATTTGGTTGATGAACTCATCCAAGACCGCCGACAGGAGTATTTAAGTGAATAAATCTGTGTTAGATGCTTCTGCCTTTTTAGCTTATCTTAGAGATGAGCTAGGAGCAGAATCTGATTTACCATCTAGTAACATTTTAATGGTAAATAACCGTCGTTTTCACCTGAATATCAACATTCAGTTTCTTCCGCAAAACATTAAAAATAGCAGTCAAATTATCCATCGTTGGATTACCTTTTGCTGATAACATACGATGTAAACTCTTACTCGGTTTAGAAGTTTCAATTGCTAATTGTTCAAAACCTACCGTTGCATTGACAATATCTCTCAAAATCAGTCTTGCTGTTTCTGGTTCACCATTCAGGAAAAGAGAAATAGCCTCATCAAGTAAAGCGATCGCAAACTCAGAATCTCTTTGCACTCGTGCATTAACGGTTTCTTTAAAGTCTCTAGTTAGTGCCATAATAATTACCTCTTCTCTTTATTATCGTTGTCAGTTGCTTGCTCTTTGCTAACTTCTTTTTTTCGTCTTTTGTACTCTTGGTATAATTCTTTAGCACGACTAATATCAGATTGCTGATTTTTCTTTGTTCCCCCACCAAATAAAACTATAAGCTGTTTACCATCTTGAGCTAGATAAATCCGATATCCAGGACCCCAATCAATCTTATATTCACCAATTCCATCAAACCATTTAACATTTGATGTATTGCCTAATTCCAAACGAGACTTAGCAACTGTTACCTTCGCAGCTGCTTGAGCATCCAAGCTATCAAACCATTCTTGGTAAGGACTTGAACCATCTTCTTTAATATATTCTTGAACTTTTATAATAGACATACTGCTATAGTAACTTATGTGTTACTATAGCAGTATGATTTTAAATAAACTTGTAGTAGTGCAAATTGTAAAAAAATGAGTCAGATTCAAGAGTTACATAAACAGGCTATGGATTTAGCCGAAATGGCACAAGTTGCTAAACTTAGAAATAACTCAGATTTAGCTGTCCAATTAGGGGTAAAGACAAGATACGCGCAAAATATAGCACGACGTAAAGTTTTGTAACAAAATTACTCAAAAGCCTAAATTTAACGTCTCCTCAAGTGCTGGTGGAATCGCATCAAGATCAATCAGATAATCACCAAAACGCTTAATATGACTGGTTAAATAAGGACTCAAAGCCGCTAAATCTTCTCGCTCCCAGAAAAAACCTTCTTTTCTTAGCTGAAGCAAAACCTCAGTTAAATCAACCACATTATGGAAAATAACAGCATTAGCTACTAAATCACCGTACTTAATCGTCTTCTCTTGCTGTTCAGGGTCATTACTAGCAATCACTCCTTCCCCTCCAAAGCAAAACCATTTAGAAAAGCCATTATAAGCTTCAACTTTATTAGTCATGGCTGTAATTTGTTGACGTAACTTTTGGTCAGAGATGAACCGTAATAAAAAAACAGTTCTAATAACTCTCCCTAACTCACGAAACGCTTGATAAAGTTTATTTTTTCGACTATAGTTTCCCAACTTTCGTAACAACATATCTGAAGAAATTTTGCCTGATTTAATAGAAAGAACCACTCGCAATAAATCTGACCAATGAGTTTTGATAAGTTCCCAATTAATTACCCCTTTAAATAGAGAATCAATATGCTGATAAACCGTCTCCTTATCAGGACGATAGAAAACCAAATCTTGCCAATTTCTAATGCGAGGCATAAGTTGAATACCTAACAAATATGATAAAGCAAAAACAGGAGTAGACTGTCCTTGAGTATCAGCATGAATAATCGACGGTTGAATGTCTGATTTGTTCTTGAGAAGCCCTTCAATAATATATACAGCTTCCCAAGTTCCACAAGGAATAAAATGACTAAACAGAGCTATATAACTATCAGCAACATGATGATAAGCAATCCCCCCATAACCACCATAGCGAATATGATATTCCGAAAGTAAATTTTGCTCGTAGAGATCATATTTAGTTCCATCAGCAGCAGCCGTCGTCCCGTCTCCCCACAACTTAGTTAAAGGCATCACATTGTAGCGATTAATAATATCAACTAGAGCAGCATTGAGTCCTTTTAAACTAATATGTCTCTGATTAACAAAAGTAATCATTCTTGACGTAACAACGCCTCTCATGTGACGTGCCGCTTGCGCCGCTCCTAAATTGCATCCATAAGTAAAAGTGGTTAATAAATAGCGTTCTGTAGACCGTTCTAATTTTGAATCAGAACCACTCATTGGACCAAAATGTCGAGTAAAATTTGTCCAATAGTCCACATCTCTAAGAATATCAATTAAATTACGCTCTGGCATTCTTTCAGAAATTACAGCCTCTAAGTTTTTGAGAGAAGCACTCTCACGATTAGCTAATGGACGTTTTAAAACAGGTTCTCCTTGCTCGCTAATAACAACAGATGTATTGTTGGGATAACCTAGATCTATTTTGGATGCTGTTTGGGTTAATGAATTTTTTAGATTCTCGACAAAATTTTCAGCCTGAGTAGGAAAGCCTAATTGTTGACAGTATGCTTCAACCAATGGCTGACAGTCATTCCAAGAAAGTAATTGTTCTCGATAATCAGCATAAGCCTCGCTGTTAAAGACACAAATATCCCCTGACTTTAGTTCAGCAGCGACATAAGAGAAAATACAAATCTCAAAATGGCGACGCATCACTTTAGTGACATCTTTAGACTGAACTAGCACTAACTTTTGCCATGGCTGTGAAACAAAAGATAAATCAACTTCTGTTCCTATCCACTCCCCTCGGCGATGGGAATTAGACAGTAAAACTTCCACGGCTTTAACTAATTTATCATCACTACTGGTAGATTCTATTTTCAGGAACTTAAATAATCGAAAGAATGCACTCCGATGACTTTTATAAAACCGCCATAATAAAGGAAAATAATTATTTCCTTGATACGCATTAATTTCTTCACACTCAGTTAATAGTTGTTCAACTCCTCCCGTTTGTTTGAAGATACTTTCCAATTTCTCTAACGGTTTTGAATCGGGGACATCTTCATTGAAAACTACTAGGACATCGGTGAGGACAGATATTAATTTTTCTGTGGTTATCTGCTGTCTTTTTCTGATAGAGTCTAATTCCTCAATAGCCAGATTATGGATTTTTTTCATCTGCTTGAGGAACATTTCTACTAGGTAATCACGAGTCTGCACTTGAGCAGAATAAATGAGGCAAAGAAGTAAGGTTAATTGCTTATTCAGAGTAATATCCTTCATCTCAGAAGCAGTAAGAGCTTTAGCTTCCGAGGTAAAATGTTTGATTTTCGCCCTAGTTAGTCCTTGAAGATAGGGAGCGATTTCTCCCAATGTTTCTAACCAAGTTAAATGGACAATTAAATCATTAAGATGATTTCGACTTGATTTTTGAGGAAGTTTTTTCAGGTCATTATAAGGACTGCGTTCAACTGCTGCGTAATTATCTAATAAATCCTTTAATCGCTGGATATATTCAGGATTAAGTTGACTAATTACCTGGGAGAATATCTGTTGGTTTACTTCTTTTCTGAGATGATTAACTAAACGGTCTAAGGTATTAAAACCAGGGAGTTCATAGCGTTCTTTGACAACCTCTTCAATGGCTACATTGATTAAATCGGCTGGATTATCCATCCTTAATGCTGATTCAGTGATAACTGCTGTGATTAGAGCCTTGCCTTTTTGATTAAAAGCACTCACCTGGAGATAGGAGCGAATCGCTTTTTTGTGACGGGATAAAGTTGATGGATATTGATAGCTAAAACTTCTATCTTCTTGAAGATCCAATACTGTCCGAATGTGGTTGATAATAGCGAGAGGGATGTCTGTTATTTTGGGAAAATAGCCTAATCTCTGAAATACTTTGAGTAAAACTAGCAAATTAAAATGGTTTTCTTCCCCAGCCGTAACTTTTAAGGCGAATGCTATTTCTATCCTCGTGGGAGTGTAAATTTTATCAAGTTCATTGGCGGTATAGTATCGTTTGAATCTAGGATAAGCTGTCCGTTCAATTGATGCCACGAGTGAGAGAAAAAATGGTTATTTTCAGTTTACAGGAGTATTGTTATCACCCCCTTAACTCAATCTGTCCAAAAAGATTCAAATCTTTGGGGGGACATCTGTGTGTAGCGGACTGTATGGTGAATGTTCTTATGTCCTAAGTAGTCTTGAATCGCTCTGGTATCATGTCCTTGTGAAGCAAGATAATAACCACAAGCATGACGTAGTTGATGAGGATGAACAGATTCCTCAAGTCCGGCTAATTCTCCGGCTCTGGCTATAATGTGACGGATAGTTCGGGTGGAAAGGGGAGCTTTGCGCTCGGAGACGAATACATACTGGGTTTGGGGATAATCTCGTTTAATCTGACGTAATGATCTCAATTCAGGAGCGCGTAAGGGATGAGTGCTATCATGCCCGTGTTTTACTCTTCTTATCTCTATATAGCCGTCGTTCAAATCAATTTGTGACCATTTTAGAGAAACTAACTCTGCGGTGCGAAGTCCATGCCGAAACATTAGTAAAATAATGGCTGCATCTCGAACTCCGTGTCTACCGAATGAATGCGCTGCTTTGATTATCGCTTCTACTTCTTTTGGACGCAAATATTCCCGCTCTCGCTTTGACGCTACTTTTACAGGGGGAGGAGGGTGAGAAACCATCTTTGCCGAAAAGGGAAGTTGGGGTGGTTAGGTAAGAATGGCTGAAAGCTTGATGCTCTGTTGCTCTCTTCATTATACATTGCCTAAATTGACTCAAACTAGGCAATGTTTGAAAGACATAAATACATGACTACTTTACAAAACTTTACGTCGTGCTAAATTTTGCGCGTATCTTGTCTTTACCCCAATTATCCCGACAAGCATTTGAAAAAGAACGATTAGCAGCAGAATTAATAACCAATGATTTAACAGCAGAACCAACCCGTTCAATATTGTATCGTAGTGCTGCAACTCTAGCAATTGACTGTGGAGAAATTCACAGCGCAGAGCGTTTAATTGCAGTTGCTTTATCAGGAAATCCGCCAACTGAAATTGCAGAAGAACTCAAAGATTTATTTGTGCAAATCAATATTCATAAATATTTTGCCCGTCGTGGTTTAGTATTTGATGAAGCTAAACTTCAGATTCTTAGTTAAAAATTAACTTGAATCAAAAAAACCTCACTTTTATTTATCACTATGCTGAAATTTTGTAAGTTAGAACTTGATTTATAATTTGTTGCTTTAACGAATCCGCCGCAACTGAAGCAATAATTTCCCAATCGTTTTCTGTCAACATTACCCCAAGTAGTTCGCGTAACACCTGATGATTAGAAATAAACTCCTCTCCAAAAAGTTCATCTCTCTGCAACACTGCTTGGATATGTTCTCTAACATCAGATGTAGGTAATCTTAATCTTGCCAATAACTTCTCCCTTGCAGTAGCAGATGCTATGGAAGTTGCAGTCCCCAAATTCCAATCTTTGAGCAATAAGCGCACTTCCCGATTCAAAGAAATCCGCAAAGTTTTTAAACGATAAAACAATTCAGGATTCAACAACAGTTGTTCAAAACTAGAACCCCAATCTAAACCAGCACCAATATTACCACCTACTTCTTCCTCAGCTTGAATACTTTTTCTCAACCATTCTTCATTCAGCAATAAATCCATCGGGTTAGCTAATTCTTGGTTAGAGGTGAACGGAATATAATTAGATTCTTGCTGACTCATTACTTATCCTCACTGCTTTTGTTATAAGAACGCCATACACCGTACTCAAAATAAACCAGATTATCGTAATCTTCATCTTGCCCTAAATCTAGCATTCTTTGATTATCGTAGAATTTTTCTGTCCCTGGTAAAGAATGCAAGCCTACCCTACCTTCATAACCTAGTTCTAAACTACGGGTTCGGGCAAATAGCAGAAATGCACTACCAACACCTTTATATCGTGGTGGGCGCTGGACATCCTTGCGATTCCAAGGTGCTGTAGCAATTCCATCAATATATACTAAGCGTCTACCCTCTGTGATGCGTGAGCCGTGCATCTGAGTTTCCATCAGCATCAATCCTTGGGTTTCACCTTCACATTCTATGGCATAACCTTCACGGTTTGAACTGCTGGCGATAAATCTCAGTTTAAACTCCCAATCCCAAAATTTATCAGCTTGTGTATATAAATTTAGTTGGCTTTTCCACAGCAATAGATAATAGTCAACGTGCTTTTGTGCCAGTTCCACCAAATAAGCATTTACAAGGGTGCTATCTTCACCACGAATTAGCTGAACTTGCAGTTGCACTCGTTACTCCTTGTTGATAAAAATGACTGTGGTAATAACCTAAAATAGTATCATTGATAGCTAAATTTCTTGAGTGCAGCAAGTAATATTTACCACCGTTTATATAAAACCATCGCCTACTTGATCAATTCAATTCTATATTATGACTTTGATTGTGGTTGGTATTATTTGATATTTCCTGTTTACTATTTAACGAGGTCTGGGTTGAGTATAGAGATTGCCCAGAGGATATATTTGCAGATAATCGCTCCCTTTGTAAAACCATCTCCTCTAACTCACTAGCTGCTGCTTCTGAAAGCGGAAATATCTCCTCACCAGTATACATATTCCCTCTACAAATCGTCCGGTTATTCTCATTCCGCACAATAAAATCACCACTACGCTGAACATAAGCTGTCCACTGTCCACCAATCTTAAATTGTTCAATTTCCTTACTTTCAGATTGATTAGCTATTCGCTGTTGGTAAGTAATAGAAATAGCTTCCACCAAATTATCAAACATTTCCTTCCGCCAAAATTCCCTATCAATACCTCGCAACTCCACAACATTATTTAACTTCGGTTTTGATTCTGATAATGTCACATCTGACAATTCTATCGAATCATCATTAATTTCAACAGTATCTAACGTATCTTCTGATTCTATCAAGTTCACATCTGACAAATTTTTATTTTCTGCTGTAGATTCATACAAGATTGAATTTGAATCAAATTCTAATAAAGTTACATCTGAAAATTCCCTCAAATCATCATCTTCAACAGTATCTAACTTATCTTCTGATTCTATTAATGTAAAATCTGAAAATTCCCTTAAATCATCTTCTTTTACAGCATCTAACATATCTTGTGACTCTATTAATGTAAAATCTGAAAATTCCATCAAATCATCATCAACTTCAACAGTATCTAACATATCTTCCGATTCTATTAAGTTCACATCTGGCAACTCTATCGAATTAGCATTAACCTTGAGAATAATACTAGAACCTTCTGGTTTCAACGTAGCTACAAACTTAGTTCCAACAGGTAACTTAGGACTATCAGGGGCAAAAGTGCCTAAATTCTGACCATCAATTTGTAATATCGGTGTACCGTTATAACGATAAAACTCTGGGTGTGATTCAGGTAATTCAAAAACGCCTACTTCTAAAGTTACACTCCGCTTTTTCCATTGCTGACTGGCAAAATCCTCATCAGCAAAATCATTGTATTTAATCCCCAAAACTTTGATTTCTTCAAGCTGAAATTCCTGAAGTTGCTGACATACTTCTTCTGTAAATAAATTATATGCCAAAGCACCTACACCTGTATTTTGACGTGATTCTGCCCAACAATGGTCAGCAGGAGGAATAATTCTTAAATCTCTGGGTATATGCAATTCATCTAAATCATTAAAGTTATCCCCAAATTTAGCTGTTAATTTTTCTGCTACTTTCGGTGATAAATCTTTGAATGCAAATTCAATTACAGGTAACTGGGGATGAATTGTAGCATCAAATTCAATTCCTTTTCGTTCTAAAGTTTCTTTCCATTTAATTGCATTCTCCCCAAAAGGAACGCTCAAAACATAAGTATCTTTTGGTAATGCTGCACTGGGCATTTCATAATTATGCTCAAAGGAAAATGTAGTTTCTATCTGTTCTGCTAATTCTAAACATTGCTTACGATGTCTATCTAATTCTGGGCGGGTGTGTTGTGTATGCCACAGTGCTGCTGCACCTTCTAACCTTTCCTCTGGTGTGGTGAATAATTCATCTATTTCTGCTCGATAACTATCGTAAAGTTTGCCTAGTTCTTCATTAAATGCTTCTCTATTATCTCCTACTCTTTCTTTAATTTCCTCTCTCGATTGTTGAAATCTAGTTTTTAATTCTTCTGCCCATTCCAAAGCATCTACTGATAATGTTTCTTTGGGAAATAAATAACGAAATTCATGTCTATCTCTGCTGCGAATTCGAGTAGGTTGCCATAAGGGATTTACTACTTCTCTGGCTATGACATTTATCGCTCCTGGGGCATCTGCTGGCATGGCAAAGGAACGATACAGCCGTTCGTCTTTTTTAAAGTCAAAAAAGTAACTCGGATGGGATTCTGACCATTTTTTAGCATCTGCTAATAAGTTCGCACCTTCAATTTCTTTGATGTCTTCTAATCTTTCGGCACTTTTGGGTGAATCTACTTCTACTTGTAGTGCCTGAAAAAGACGATTTAGCAGTTTTCTTTGTCGTCTGGTAAATCGTTCGATATTTTCACCTTCACGGGGCGTTGATGACTGCACTCTTCCAATGTTTGTTGCTACTAATCCTACTTTGTTTTGGTTGGCAACGGCGGCTATTTGTGCTAAGTCACGGTATTTTAAGTTGCCTTGTTCATCTGTGATTTCTGTATATGCTAGTTTAGGACGCTGTTTAACTGGTTCAAATCTGCCTGGTTCTCCTGCGCGGAGTGTTTCTTTGGCAATATTGGGTAGTTTACTTGCTGGACTCACCATTAATTGGTCGCCGTCAAAGTCTGCTTGGTGGTATTCTTCAGCGTCTTTGGGGTGAATCCAAACTACGTTGCGTGTTTTCTTGAGTTCTGGGTCGTGGATGTTGTGGTAAAGGCGGATGTTGTCTGAGTTGACAATGGGGTAACGGGTGAGAATGACTTCTCCTTCTGGTAGGTGAGGTACACAAATTTTACCTCGTGGTAAAGTATCAGATGGCATGGCCATTCCTGAACTATGGCTGTATCCACTTTTAATAGCTAAGTCACGCCATTGATTGGCGATATAATCAGTGGCAAATTTGCGAAATTTGGGTGTTTCAATTAGTTGACCGTATTTATCGCTGCGGAGTAGGGAAATCCAGCGCGATTCTTGTATTTGATTGTTGGTATTATTGTCTATTTCATTAATTGTTTCTTCTGTTTGTTCTTGTTGGGATTGTTGTTGTTTGTCGTATTGTTGAATGATGTATTTTGCTAGTGCTAATGGATGGCGTTGTAATTCGGCTAGTTGTTGGGCTTTTTCTTGGGTTGGTTGAGTTAAATCTTGTCTGATTGCTGCTTCTGAGTACCAAATGGTAAACTGCCAACTGTTATCATAGCTGGTGGCTTTGGCATTACCTCGATTACCTATTACTGCTTGGGTAAAGTTGTATTCACCGCAAGGAATCAATTTTTTCAGATGGGATTTCTTGATGCCTTTGATTGAGGAAATATCTAATACAATATCATAACCTTGGGCATCGGTTAATTTGGCATCTGGTAAGAAAGTTCCTTTGGCTAAAAAGCTGGTTTTGGGATATTTTGAATTTATACAATCACTTTCTTTATCTTTTGAAAAAGTTGTTTTATATAAATTTGTAGATGTCAGATTTACACAATCTTTTTCTTCATCTGTTAAAAAACTTCTTTTAGTTAAATTTGAAGATTTCGGACTTACACTATCACTTTCTTCTACTCTTATTCCTCTGTTACCTCTGTGTCCTCTGTGGTTAGATATTTCATTACTTGTGTGTACGTCCTGAGATTCCGATTTATCAGTTGTTTCACCCCAAGATTTCATCCATGCAAATCGAAATTGTAATGGACAGTTGCGTTCTCCTCCCAGTTGTTTAGCTAGTCTTGGTGAAATCTTACCGTGACAGTCTCCGGTTTTATAATCAGCATATTGTGGGTCTGTAAAGTCTACGATTTTAACTCGTAAGTTGGTAAATGTTTCTGAACCTTTATAGCAATTACTAACTAATAATGAACCATAACGACAAGCGGTATCGGGTTCTGTAGCAAATAATTGTCTGATTTTTTTACGCAATGTATCATCAGCGAAGTAATAGTTATCGCCTGAACTAAAGGCTAATTTGCGTTTTATAGCATCTTTAAATGTTCTGGTTTTAAGATGATTTGCATCTGGATTTTTACTGTCAATTTTTACCAGGAGTAATGATTGTAATTCTTCTGGCTCAAATATTTGTGCTAATAGGGAGTTTTTGATGATTTCTGGTTCTGATAAATATCTTCCTTTGCCATTGTTGTACGACCCATCAAAAATAGGTATACTCAGTCCAGAACCTTCTATGATTTTAGTAGTTAAATCCATTACCAGTAATCTATTAGATAGCTGATCTAACAACGAATCGCACTTCTAATATTTATCCTGGCATGGAATTACACCCAGTGAAATCATCCAAGTGGATATTTTACTCTTGGCGCGGTGACTAAGGGTAAATCTAGCGAAAATGAGTGGAAAAGGAAGCCGATACAAAAAAGCTAACTAAGGTATTGTTGATGAAAGCGATTTTAATTTGTATTGAGCGCAGATGAGGTAACAAAAAATGATTGCTGTAAAAGATAAGTTTCCTAAGTTAACACCCGAAGAATATTTTGTCTGGGAAGAAAAACAACTGCTTCGCCATGAGTATATTAATGGTGAAGTTTACGCTATGAGTGGGGGAACTCAAAATCATGGCCGAATTGCTAGTAATATTATTTTCATTGTTAAGGGTCATTTACGGGGTAGTGGTTGTCAGGTTGGTAATTCCGATTGTCGTGTAAATATTTTGGAAACAACAGATTATGTTTATCCTGATGTGAGCGTTACTTGCGACGAGCGCGACCGGACTGCAATCCAAGCAATTCAATATCCCTGTCTAATTGTTGAGGTTTTATCTCCCAGTACAGCCAGTTATGACCGAGGGGATAAATTTAGATTGTATCGTCGCAATCCTAGTTTGCAAGATTATGTCATGGTTGATGCTGAGAAAATAGCGATTGATTTATACTGCAAAAATGATCTCGGTAATTGGGAAATTTTTAATTATCAGTTGGGGGATAATATCGAGCTACGAAGTATTGATTTAAGTTTTCCCATTGAGTCGGTTTATGAGGATATTGTTTTTGAGGAATTAGGATAAATCGCTAGTATTTGTAAGCTATTACGCCGCTAAATTTAATATTTTGCAGCCTAGAGTCCTTCTAATAAGGCTTTTGGGCAAAAAAGCAAATGCGTAACAGCTTATCAGTTTGGGAATGAATGAAGCCACACCAAAGTAAGTAGGTGGACAGAGAAAAACCGAAGTATGTAACAAAAAGTAAAGTTGCCCAAAACCTGTTCCCTGTTCCCTGTTCCCTTGTTATAACAGTCACAAATCAAAATCAAGGGTAAATGTTTCGCCATCAGCATCTTTGGGATTTTCTGGTGATGATGGAGTTGAAGGAGGCTGGTCTTGTTGGCTTGGGTTTGTAGCAATCGGGGTGAAAGCTGGGGTATGTGTAACTATTTGTTGCATGGGGAATGCACCCTTTTTGAAAGCAAAATAGCAATCAATGATAAAGTAAAGCGTTTCTAAGTAACTTTTATCTAGTTGCTGTGATTCGGCAAATATACGTTCTCGGTAGCTATCTTTAATCCGAACTTTTTCCGGTGTCATTGGCTTCTTTCCTATTTAAATTAGTTGATTCAAAATTCGCCATTACCCCTCAAGCTCAAATCAGGGGCGGTAAATCAGGAGGACTACGGATTCTTGTTCATCATGGCTTTTGCAATCCCTAACAATCCACAGGCATTCGCTTCTACGGGGTTATCCAGAATTTTAAACCCGTTCTTCTCCAATAGCTTCTTAAATCCAGGTAACAAGCAACCTCCACCAATTGCCCAAATTTCATCCCCCTGGTGCTTGGCATCTAGTGTCAGGCTTACGGGTTTCTTTAGGAATTTTTCATACCAATCTTTCAAACAACTGGTGTAGATATCTTTAATATCAATGTCACGACTGTATCTGGTATGTCCCCTTTCCAAACAAAATCGAATCTGGGAGGCGTTGCCGATTTTCCCTCCGTTGAGACGTTTCATTTTTTCGGCAATGTCTTCGATGAGAACTTCTACACCTGCGGGGTAGGGAGTGTGAACTTCTCGCTTTCCCTGGTTGTAACGAGAATAAAGCGTAGTTCCATTACCAAAATCTAGGACGGTGAGCTTGGGTGGAAGTTGATGCCCAAACAATGCACCCATTCCTTCTGGAACAACTTTGATTATTTCTAGGGTTACATCTGATTTTTTGCCCGCAAGTATTGGTTGATATTCTCCGTTGAGTTCTTGTTTTAAATCTTCTGCTAGTCCTATGTCATGTAAGCTGACGACTAATTTTAAATGCCAAGCTTTACGATGCGGCAGATGTGCTAATCCACCAAATAACATCAACAGTGCATTTTTAATTTTGTTTTCGTTGTGGTCTGTGTTGCGGTCAAAATGATAACCTGTACGAAAGGCAGATTCTCCCACGGTGTAAGCTGCACCATCTAAAACGATTCTTCCTGGTACATCTTCCATCTCGGCTGTAGAAATATAACTGGGGATACGAACTACTTCAAATCCATCTACGAAAAGTTTCAAACTGCCGTAACCGTTATCGAATCCTGCTGGAAAAATTTTTTGCAAGGCGTGAATGTTGGGCATGGGGGTCAAGTGGGATACAAAAAAAGGGTGGCACAAAAATACCCTAAGTATCTCCTATATATACCCTAGATAGGGGCTAAAAGTTTAATTATTTCCAATTTTCGCGTTAGGGTATATTTATCCCATAAGTAACCCCTACATATACCCCAAATTATTTTATTTTAGCAAAAGATACCCTAAGTATCACCTATATATACCCTATGTAGGGTTTGCTGAAAAAGTCGAAAAAAACTTTGAGGAGAATTGAGTGGGTAGTCAAGCAGAAATAAAGATAAGTTTTTGTTGTCTAAACTTCACTAAATAATCAATTTCACTAATGAACCAAGGGAAAAAAGACGTAATTCTGAAAAATTGACAAAAAAATCCCCACAAAAGCCTTGATAACAGGGTAGAAAGATTCATAACTAAGAAGGAAATAGCAATCGAAGTTAAAGAAGTATGAGGCAATTTAGCCATGACTCTACCCAGGCTAAATCTTCTTTTCCCTTGTCCGAATTTCCCCTCAATAGAATTACGAATCCGTTCATCTTCTTGTGCTTGTTTCTTTGTTTCTTTACTGACATTTTTAGGTGGTCTACCCAGTGGTGGTCCACTAATTCTAATTCCTCTTTCTTTACACCAATCTCGATTCTCCCTATTACGGTAAATTTTATCTACATGAACAGATTCAGGATAATATCCGGTGTAATTTTTGTAGGCTTCTACTTGAGATTTTAAGTCTCCTGATTCATTAAAATTATCCCAACTAATATGGTCTAAAAATACATAACCATTGAAATAACTAGCTGAGAACTTTGCCCCAAATTCCGTGTTTTTAGCGGCTTTACCACGTACTATCGGACGAATATGTGGTTGACTTAAACTGACTATCCTGTCTTCTATACTCCGTTTCTCATGTTCATATAACCATAGTTGTTGACGATACACTTCTGCCACTACTAGCAACATTTTATATTGTCTGTTGCTCAATTCTAAGAGTGACGCACCCGCATTCATTAGTTGTTGAATATAGGCTAGGTTTCTTTTGATATATTGCAGTTGCTTCTTGATAGCTTTTCTTCTTTCAGCGGATTTTACTTTCTTTTTTCTGGCTACTAATAAATATTCTTTTCTGGCTATTTTTCTGTAGGTTCTTGGTTTGTTGCTATTTTTTACTTTTACAGAGTTATATAATATATCTATTATTGTTTCTGTGTGCTTTCTGGCTTGATTTAATAATCCTAAATCTGTGGGATAACTGATGTCTGCTGGCGCACAACTAGCATCTAATATTAATTTACCTCGATTCTTCACCTCACTTTTTGAATCCTCGACTTCTGACTTTTTTGCTTTTACTTCTTCCTCCTCTTGACTTTCTAATACTTGTTTGACTATCTTTTGATTCAATCTGTTTACTAGGTTCATATCTATTCTTTCTCGAAAATGAACTAGCATTGATGGGTCAAATGGGGAATGATTACTATAGGCTGACATTCCTATAAAGTATTGCAGATAAGGGTTTTCTCTAATCTGTTCTACTGTTTCCCTATCACTTGTTCCTAGTTTCTCTTTAATTATTAATGCTCCCAATGCCATTCTAAATGTTTTGGCTGGTGCGCCTAAAACTTCAGTAAATATGGCTGCGTATTCTGCAACAAAAATTCTGTCCAAGGTATTATTTTCGCCAAGATTACCCAACGGTTATCTGCTGCTAGTTTTCCCCCAAAGGGTAACTCAAATTCTTCCGCTTGCGTGTCTTGTTGTTTTTGTTTGCGATACATTTTGATGCACCTTGATGCAAGGATTTTTACCTATTTTACACCTTTTCCTTGCACCTTATTCCTTTTTTCTTACCCTTAAACTCTTTATTTATCTGGCTTTTGGCTTTATTCAGCAAGCCCTATGTAGGTGATATTTAAGGGCTAAAGGGAATAGCCATAATTCTCAAATTTTTCATTGGGGTATACATAGCCCCTATAAAACCCCTTTATATACCCTAACTGAATTTTAGCTAAAACAGCAGAAGCCTATTTTTGGACTTTTTTAGAAGGAAAAGTTGGACAACCTGTCCAAAATCTTTTTCAAGTCACAGCAAAAATGGACTCTACCACCCAATCACATAAATTATGGAACCCACATTCCGCACCCCAAACTGTCACAGTGGGAAATTACGGAGATAAAAAATCAAAGTTAGCATAAAAACAGACATATACAGTGAAAAAAGGCATTTGAGAAACAGTAAATCACCAAAAATGGCATCAAAACCTATTCTCAATAAGAAGCAATAAGAATGAACACCACCTGGAGAAATTAACAGATAAAGAAAAGAAGATATTCAAGAGAAAAATCATAAAATAGATTAATATTTCCAGGATAAAAACGAAATTATAGACATAACAAAATGGAGCTATACATCAAAGATATTAGCTCATTTTTACTTATATAAATGAACTTGATAGAGATAATAATTAAGTGACTAATTGATAGTAACGTAAACAATCATCTGGTAAAAGGCGCAAGATAAAATCTCTGTCTTTATTCCAATTAGAAATATGTTCTTCCTGATTGAGTATAACCAAATGAATACATTGAAAGCATTGAAAAATCCAGCGTAAAGTAGGGCGGTTAGTTGCTTTACCTAATTGATTTTTAATTGTTGATTTAGACTCTTTCAGAGCATTTCTAATTTGACGTTGAGCCAAAGTATAAACCAGTAGACATAAACCCATAATCATCCCCAAAGACTCTATTCTTTCAGGACTTTTGAGGAAAATACTGTCTGCAAAAAATAATGGGTCTTTGAGAAAACCAAACCCCCTCTCACATGATTGTTGAGCTTTATATTCACTCAAAATAGAATCATTACTTAGTTCCTGTGAATCTAAAACATTGGTGGCAATAATAAAACGCCCTGCACTCAGCACTTCCGTATTAATTTTACTTTCGTCCTCGGAGACTGTAGCTGATATTTGATAAGATATACCTTCTGAGGAATCTTTTGTCTTGGATTTGACTTGAGTAACCTTACTTTCGTTAATTTGGTGATATTTGAACTGTTTTGATAATTTTAATAATGCCTTGATAGCATCAGCCTCACAAGCAAATTCCTCTTGTGATAACTTTTTCAAATCTTGCACAGCTTTTAATTCGGCTTTGGTAACTTTTTGTGTGAGCTTACGCAGGTCTGATTCTCTTCTTTCTTGACTTTGCACTACTAACCATCTCTGTTCTATTCCGGCATAATTTTCGGTTTTTGATGCTAATTTATATCCTGGTATTTTACTATCAATAAATTCTGATTCGGGGATTGTTGAAATTAATGATTTCGCTGCTTTTATACTTAATGGTACTCGACATAACCAACGTAAATCTGACATCATTTTCAGGTTTGATTCTGTATATAAAGCCGAGTCAGCAACGATGAGACTATTAACTTCTAATTGTTTTTGATATTCTACTGCTATTTTACCAAAACATGATGAGTCTGCTTGGTTTCCTGATGCTAATTTCAAAAATATTGGTATGTCTCCATCTCCTGAACATATCATTTCTATGATGAATTGTTTTAAGTCTGGTCTGTGGTCACGGGAATAACCGTAGGTGATGGTTATTTCTTTTGGTGATTTTACTGCTAATTCTTCTAATTCTTGATTATCTCCTACTTTTTGACTCTCAAATATTACTTCTGGCAAGCTAGTGTTATAATCCCCATGTACGTGCATTGATGATGAATCTAGGTGTGATGTTGATAGTGATACTCCAAATTTTTGGGCTGCTTTTACTGCGATGATAAAAAAGATTGTATCCAATCCTTTGATAAATAGTTTATCCATGACTCTCCCCAGTTTATCGTCGTTGAGATATTCTGGCTTTACTCCTGTTCCTATTAGATGTTCACAGGCGATTGTTTCAAAATATTTGGGAAACATATATAACGGTTTCGATACAAATCCTAACCCGTTTATTATCATGACTTTTACTACTTGACCTGCACTGACTTTCTCGTCTTTTTCGACTCCTATTATTTCGTTGATTATTTCTACTAATCCTATCGCGTCTATTATTCCTGCTACTATCCCTAGATGGTCTATGTTCTGAATTTCTATTTCTTGAGGTTTTAATTTCACAACAGTTTCCTCTACTATTCTGTTGTCATCAATTATTTCTTATTTGGTTATCAATTCACTTTTTTCTTTTGTTTTTGTTACCAAGCTTCACTTTCTCACACCATTTCCCTTTTAATGCTACTTATTCTCATTAACCCTCTTAATCCTTGAATTCAATTTAGTTATTATGTACTACTTTAATGGCTGTTTTACCTTGTGACAGTTGAGGGTGCGGAATGTGGGATGGAAGTTAAGTTCACACTGACAAAGTGATAGTTATCGCTCTTTGATAATAAAATGTGCAATTTAGGATTTTAAATTATTTCGATCAACAGAAAATCAAAGTTTCAACCCAGTTTGATGAAAGAGAGTTATGGTGATGCCTGTTATGTTTTTATTGCTATCGGCTTTTCAGTTACAACATTATTCCTGAACAAGCAATTCTTCTATTTGTGCTAGGAGTGTTTCTAAACGACTCCATTTCTGTTGGTCTTCCCAAACCTTAGCCTGTTTCACTCGCTTCATTGTTCCTTCTATCCGCTCTTTACGTTGATCAGGATCAGAAGGAGGTTGTATAGCTTTAATTCGTGACTGGATTTGAGATAGAGACAAGTTTTCCGCAATTGCCACTGCTAGTAATTCTTGGCGTGCAGTCTCGTCTTTAATTCGAGCTATCACTTTCGCTTTTGTGTAAGCAATTTTCCCTTCACGCAGTGCTGTTAACACATCTTCCGACAAGTTTAATAATGGCAGACGATTTTTTACAAAGGATTCCCAAGTCATTAACCCCAAACTCGTAAACACTTCTTCCACTACTTGAGCTTCTGGGTTAGGCATAACGTTATGCCTAGACTCTTCTTCCTTGTCTGCTGCATTTTTCATTCTATACAACAAAGGAGTAATATCGGCAACTTCACTCCCTAAACGAATGGCTAAAAGTTGCAATATCCCCTCAGTTTCCTCAACTGGGTTCAAATCCTCACGGCAGAGGTTCTCAATCAAAGAAAGCTGCATAGCTTCTTCATCGTTGAGTTCTCGAATTACAACTGGCACTTCCGCTAGACCAACTTCTTTTGCTGCTCGATAGCGTCTTTCTCCAGCTACCAGTTCATGTTTATTATCTGGACGAGAACGCACCAGCAGTGGTTGTAGAATCCCATGTTGCCGCACGGACTCTACTAATTCCTGCATTGCTTGTGGGTCGAAGTAACGCCTTGGTTGCTGCTGTGGGAGACAAATTGATTCAATAGCAACTATTTCAGCTACAGATTGAGATTCCCCAAACAGGATATCCAAAGGTTTCATTTGTTGATATGGGCGATCGCGCCTACTACTCATAATTTTTCTAAACCTTGTGCAATTTTCTTGAGAATAGGCACAGCAGGGTGTCTGCGATTATAGACTGCCAAAGGTACATGATCTTCGGATGCGTCAGCAAAAGCTGTAGAACGAGGAATAGCTGGGTAGACCACACCCACTGCTGCTAATTGTTGTTGGATAGCTTCTAAAGTTCGGGCATCCTGAATATTGCGACCATCGTACATAGTGGGAATAAACCCAGCGATCGCTAGTTTACGATTGGGACGCGATCGCACTCTGGCAACCGTATTTAACAATAACTCAGTTCCACAAAATGCTTTGTATTGAGTTTGAATTGGAACTAAAACGTGAGTGGCTGCTACTAAACTGATGTAACTCAGCAATCCCAAACTAGGTGGACAATCTATCAATATAAAATCATATTGATCAACTATTGGTTCTAAAGCTTCTTTGAGTCGAATA
Organism: Okeanomitos corallinicola TIOX110; assembly: GCF_038050375.1. Taxonomy (NCBI): domain Bacteria; kingdom Bacillati; phylum Cyanobacteriota; class Cyanophyceae; order Nostocales; family Aphanizomenonaceae; genus Okeanomitos; species Okeanomitos corallinicola. The sequence goes on from NZ_CP150887.1 coordinate 167,042, forward strand.
TCTCGCATATCTGCTACCACTAATTCTAATTCGGCAGCACTCAAATTAATATTGGCAGGAGCTAAATCTATACCATGAACTTGAGTTTGAATTGGTAATGGGACAGAATGCAAAATGGAGTCATAAACAGTTTGCTCTAATGCTGTCGGGTCTAGCCCCATAAAAGTTGTAAGCGACCCTTGAGGGTCCATATCTATCAACAGTACGCGATGTTTACGTTCCTGCAAATGGTAGGCAAGATTCATGGCTAAACTCGATTTACCTACACCACCAGACTGATTAAAAAGTGTAATTATACGTGTCAAATTTTTGCCCCCTGACAATCTTATTAAGTGGAAAAGTGGAGTTCTTTAGAGTGTTCCAAACAATAAATGATCCATAACCTGCCATTACCCTGCGGGAAGGCTACCCCTACACAATGACAATTGGGCATTTTTTTAGTTGGAATACTCTTAGAGAAGAATAAACGCAGATTTTCAAAGGTTTCTTACAAATTATCATCAAATGTCTGTCCTTTTTTGCAGCCCTATCCTATCGAAGTAAACGTTAATCAAGTTCTAGTTTGTGGCTGATTTACTGGTAAAACTTGGTAACAACTCTTTGAAAACTGATTTTTAGCGGATTTTCTGACATCGAACTCAAGCATTATTGCAATTTCAATTCAGCAGATAATCAACTATAAAATTTCGTTTTTTTTGTGTATTAATTTCCTTTCATAGTATCACTGCTTCTGCTGGGTTACAGCGATTATAAAAGTTTCGCACAATCGCCGTTAGGCGTTTGCGTAGCGTGCTATAAGTATAGAGTAGAGACAAACAATATTTGACACTCCCCGGCGTGAACGCACGGGGATTCTTGAATCTAAGACATAACTTGCTCAACCAGGCTGGCGCCAGATAGAGTAGAGGTTTCATCTCCCCAAGCGTTACTTGCGTCTAGCGCAAAAGTTCCCGTATGCCCTACGGTACTCAATCCCCGACTAAGGATGTTTCTAGCTGCATTTTTGTCTCTATCCATTACACACCCACACTGACAAACGTGAGTTCTAGTAGATAGAGTTTTCTTGACAACTTCACCACAGCTAGAGCATTCCTGGCTAGTATATTGTGGATTTACCGTTACCGTAACTTTCTTAAATACGAGTCCAAAGTATTCAAGCCAGACACGAAACTGATACCAGGATGCGTCGTTAATAGACTTAGCTAAACAATGATTTTTCACCAGATTTTTAATTCTCAAATCTTCATAGGCTATCAAGTCGTTAGACTGAACTACGCACCGTGCTAACTTCACAGCATGGTCTTTACGCTGCCTACTTATTTTGAGATGGCGTTTCCCTAAAATCTGTCTAGCCTTACCCCTATTTTTTGACCCTTTGACTTTTCTGGAAACACGACGCTGTGAACGTTTAAGAACCTTTTCTCCTTCACGAAGAAACTTAGGATTCTCAACCATTACGCCATTAGAATCAGTGCAGTATTCTTTCAAACCTACATCTAACCCAATAGTGTTACCAGATGGTTCTATGTTTTCTTGACGGATAACATCAATACAAAATTGACAATAATAACCGTCAGCCCGTTTTACCAATCTCACCCGTTTTATTTGGTTGATTTGGTAGAAATGAAGGTCACGAGTCCCTTTAATTTTTAATCTACCAATACCTTTTTTATCGGTAAAAGTAATGAATTTACGATTATCTGCAAGCTTCCATCCTGATGTTTTATATTCAACAGAACGACAATCTTTTTGGAACTGAGGAAACCCCTTTTTACCAGAAATACCCTTTTTGCAATTATCATAAAACCGGGTGATAGAAGACCATGCTCTTTCTGCACTGGCTTGTCTAGCCATTGAATTGAGTTCATTAGCAAATGGAAAATTAGCAGCTAAAACAGCACAATATTTCTGCAAGTCGTTTTTACCTGTACCTTTAACGTCCATCCACAGTCGAATACAGCTATTACGAACGAATTGTGCAGTCCGAATTGCATCATCTATTGCTGTTAACTGAACTGATTTCCCATAAACTTTAAACTCAAAAACAAGCATTTCTTTACCTCCTATCTTATACTAACACATCTGGTATAAGATTAACAAAAGTACAATAAAAAGCCGTCCTACAAGGACGGGGCTTTAGACCCAACTTTTTGGTAAAAAGGAAGAAACAAGATTTATTTGGGATGTAGCTTAAATACATGAAAACTGCCGTAATATATACTCTGATCAGTTAAAAATCAAGCTTAAATTTTAAATTTAATCGTAGAAATATTAGTTTTGAAAAATTTGTTAATTGTCAAGCATAAGCATTTATTCTGAGTTATTCATAAAATTTAATACCAAAATTAACATTCAGCACCTCTTCAATGCGCTGTAAAGTTTCAATTGGCAAAGCTTTGGTTTCTTCAGATTCTATTTTGTACCAATTCATAGTTGTCATGGGGATTTGACGACATATTTCCGCTAAAGAGCGTTTATCCGCTTCCCTAGCTTGTCTAATTCTCTTGCCCAAACCGGGTATTTCTATATCTATCGTTCTTCTAACTTTCATCCATTTTTCAGCCATTCCACTACCCTCAAATATAAACTATCAGTTTATCATTGAATATAAATCATAAATTTACAGTTGATGGTGTATCAATTAATAGCAAATTTTTTTGGGAGCTAGGGGGGTATAAATTATGAGTGAGATATCAAACATCTCTACTGATGAAAAATTGCTACCCAACCAGAACGATTCTGCAACCAACCATGCAGAAACATCTGTTAGCTCCGAACTAACTGAACTCAGTACAGACGAGTGGCGCGACCGCATATTTTTAGAGAGACAAGTGGAAAAAGCATTTTACGCAGCTGCTAAAGCATTGAAAGAACTACGAGACAGACGTTTGTACCGTTCAACTCATTCAACTTTTGAAAATTATTGTCGTTCCCGATTTGGCTTTACTCACCGTCATGTGAACTACTTGATAGCTGGTTCATTAGTAGTTGACAATCTGATGGGAACCAATGGTTCCCAAATTAGAATCCCAGACGAAACGGGAACCAATGGTTCCCAAATCTTACCAACCAGGGAACGCCAGGTTAGACCTTTGGTTTCCTTAGAACCAGAAAAACAACGTTTAGCTTGGCAACAGGCAGTGGAACAAGCAGGTGGTAAAATTCCTTCTGGTCGTCAAGTTCAAGATATTGTGGACAAAATCCGAGAAAGAACCAAAGTACCAAATCCCTACCATGTTGGGGAAGTATGTATTCTACTACCCAAAGATAACCCAGAACTAAAAGGCAAAAGTGGTTGTTGGGGTGTTATTACCCATGTTGGAGACTATAGTTGCACTATTGAGACTTGGGATACTGAGTACACAGTGAAAATAGAACATCTCAAATCCTTAGAACTGTTGGATGAAGACTGCCAGTTCATGCAACAACTATGCCTGAGATTGCGACGACTGCATCAAATTAAAAACCGAGATAGTGCCGTTGATTGGCTTTGTTCAAGATTAGGGAAACAACCAAAACCGTACCTTTCACCTTTGCAGTCAAAATTGTTAAATCTTGTCGAACAAGAATATGGACTTACGCTAACCTAGCAAAAACCTAAAACTTGAACAAAAATTTACACTGACTTACAGATGTTGTGGTAAGCATTCAAATTAGGACAATGATTAGTCCTTAAAATCTAAGAATAACAAGGGTTTTACTCTTGTCTATCGCAAGACAACCTCTTGCCCTCTGCTATAACGCAGGTAAAGAAACAGTAAAAATGCTACCTTTACCTAAAGTTGATGAAACATAGATATTTCCTTGATGGGCTTCTACAATCTGACGGCACAAACATAATCCTAGACCATTACCTTGACGTTGATGTTTACCCTGTCGAAAACGTTCAAATAAGTGTACTTGCTCTGATTTACTAATACCAATTCCAGTATCTTCGACAGCAATTATTACCTGTTGGTAGTGGGAATTAAGTCGTATTTCTACTGAACCATTATCTGTAAAACGAATAGCATTACCCACTAAGTTAGTTAGCAGTCGATAAAGTTCTATTCTATCACCCCGCACTCTCACCGCAGATGGTTGTGTGTTGTTTAATTTAGCATTCAGAGCTACGTTTTTGACAACAGCTAAAGGTTTGAGTTCCTGAACTACTTTTTGAGCTAATTCCCATAAGTCAACGAGAAAAAATTCTAAGTCCTTACATCCAGCTTCATACTGATAAACCTCCAGCACATTTTCCACCATTGACAGTAGCGTTTGATTACTTTCAGTTAGTAATTGCAGATGTTTCCTTATCTCTGAGAAATTATGACCAAAATTTCCTTTTTGAATCATTTGCAAAAGTTGAATTGTTGAGGTCAAAGGAGTGCGTAAATCATGAGTCAGCTTGATCACAAAATCTTCACATCGCTGTCGAGCAAGTTGATATCTTTGATTGATACTATGTTTAAGCCGAAGGAGTAAACGGACTTTTGCTAACAATTCTTTTTGTTCTACAGGTTTCATCAAAAATTCATCAGCACCAACTTGTAAACCGCGAATCAAACTAGGCTGATCACAATTTACAATCAGCAACACAGGTATGAAAGGTAAATCACAATTCTGCTTAATTTGTTGAGTGATTTTACCGTTATTAATATTAGAAATAGAGGTATTTAAAATTACTAAGTCAGGTGGAGATTCTGCAATCTTAGTCAAGGCTTCTGTATCATTGTTTGCTAGTGTTAGCCTGTATCCTTGTTGCTTGAGTATAGATTTGAGCAAGCAAACATTTTTGGCTGAGTCATCTATCCAAAGGATACTTTCTGTTGAGCTTGGATTCCAAAATAAAGATGTCATACAGGTATCAGTAGATTTATCTAAATTTGGTTTGCTATGTCTTTAGCTTTAACAAATCTTAATACTTAAATCAAGTATTTTACCAAAACTTTAAATTTGGCATACCTCTATAGATAGATTTTTGAAACAGTTATTTGTTTTTTAGTAAGCATTTAGCTATTAATAATCAATAATCAATTTATAAGCTGTTATGCTGCTAGATTGTATTCAAATAGTATTGAAAAAAGTTGCCTGAAACCTTCTTTACTTGGCTCTTCGGTACTTACTATGCTAAATCTTTTCGTCAAACCCTAAAATCCTGATATGGTAAGGATTTTATGTTAATTCATCGGTAAATTTGACATAAATTTGGCATCAAAAACAATGAAACCCTTTATTTATATGAGTTATGGGGTAAATAAACTCATATTTGGCATAACAGGTACGGAAGAACCCTTTACTTTTGACTTGCTGTTCCCAAGCAGGATGAGTTATATTACAAAATTTTTCCTTGCCTCCACGACAAAACTTTTATGCCTGACGGCACGTTACACACACAACAAAACAGCAAAACCTAGTTAGATAAATTTAAAATTTATACATTTATTCTTATTGTTTATATTTGAGCATATAAAGCGGATAGCTGATAGCTGAAGGATGAATAATTATTATTTTCATACCTCTATAGATAGATTTTTTGAGAAAACTATTTGATTTTTATACCTCTATAGATAAATTTTGGCTAAGAGGCGAACAATTTTTGACCGATAGGCTGATCCGTTTTTAGTCAATTATTTCCGACATTAGAAAGAGTACATTTAGCAAGTTATCGAGGTAGGTCATGGAAAACATTAGAGCAGCAATTATCGAAGACCATAATTTGACCAGGGTCGGTATCAGTAGTTGTTTAAACGAGCAAAAAAATATTCAAGTTGTGGGAGATGCTGAGAATGCTACTGCTGGTTTACAACTACTTCAAGATACAAAGCCAGATATTGCCATTGTTGATATTGGTTTACCAGACATGGATGGGATAGCACTGGTACAGCAGTTTCGACAATCAGTGCCATCAGCAAAAGAAACAAAAATCATTATGTTGACTTCTTTTGCTGATGAGCAGATGGTTTTAGCAGCGTTTGCAGCTGGAGCAGATTCTTACTGTATCAAGACTATTAAGTTTGAGTTACTGTTAGAAGCACTGTACATGACTTATGAAGGGTATTCTTGGATTGACCCAGTAATTGCGCGGATTATTCTCAAGCATATTCGTCGTTCAGTGAATACAAAACAAAATATTACTTCCAAAGCGATTATCTCTGCTGTTGAACAGGAGCAAGTAAGTATTTTGGCAGCAGATCCATTAACAGACCGGGAAATGCAAGTATTAGAGTTAATTGTCCAAGGTTTCGGCAATCAAGAGATTGCTGACCAACTGTATATTAGTTTGGGAAGCGTAAAAGTATATGTGCGGGGTATTTTGAACAAACTTTGTGTTAGTGACCGCACTCAAGCTGCTGTTCTAGCATTGCGGGCAGGTTTACTCAATTAAGAGTGAATCATAAGCATTCAGCCGTCAGTAGTCAGTAGTCAGCTATCAGCTAGAAAGAAGAAAAGCATCAATTATCAATTGTTCATTGATAAATTGCTCTCATTAACACCGGTGTAATTTTACAAAACGAGAGCATTCTTATTATTAATTCAATCTTTCTCTAGAGAATAGCTGTTAGCGTAGCGTAGCGTGGCGTAGCCATTTACTGATTACTGATAGCTGAATACTTACTACTTACAGTTAATCTTTGAAGTCTTGAATTGCTGTTGCTGTCAAAGTATAAACAACACGACGTTTACGTTCAACATGAGTACCATTCACAGGAATTCCTTTCTTCCAAGCTGCAATAATCGCTTTCTTATCTGCTGAGTAAACTGTCTTTTCTCTACGATATTTTGCTGGTAATTTTTCTGCATCTACCAGTACATCACAACTGGGTGGATTTTCTTTAATTGTAATCCGCAATGAATTACCAATCATTTTTTCAGGTAAAATCCCTGTGGCATTTTGTTCTAAAATTGTTTCATCTAATTTCTGTCGCCACCGTTCTAGTCTTAATAGTGCTGATTGATGTACGGCTTTCAGATGTTCTAGTCGTTGCTTAATAGCTGTTATTTCTGCATCTAGTTGTAATGCTAATTCGGCTTGAATATCAACTGCTTCTGATTGTTCTTCTTGAGTTTCCCAAATGGCATTGATGATCTCAGCTTCTTCTTCAGGAGTTTGACAATTTGTTAATTGTTCCCAAAGATGAGCAGCAGTTTGGGATAGTCCGGCTAAGGATTGTTGAGCTAGTGTTATAGTCATGATTACCACTTTCCACAAGTTTGATAGTATTCTTTTTCAGTTTCAATTTGATTTAAAATAGCTAATGTACCTGTGTCTAAATCGGTATCGAAATCATGATCAAGGGATAAATTTGCAGTGTGTTTTTGTGTATGTTGATGATTTGGTTCAGGAATGGCAGTAAGTTTAGGTTTCAGTGTGGTGACACTTTCGGTTACAATTATTGTTGGTTGTTGCATTGTTTGGATTGCGTAACGCCATTAATTTGAGCGCGTTAGCGCATCTATTCAAGTTGATATGACAGTGATAATTCAATTTTTTGAGTTAACTTGGTTTCAACTATTTATAATTTCAACCTACTACTAGAATATAAGTAAGTCGGCTCGAAAAACCAAGGTATATAACCAACAAATGTAAAATCTCTGAAAGTCTCTTCTCTCTTGCCTTTTGACTTGCAATAACGACAATTTTCAACGCAAATCTACTTATGAAACTCATCAAAAAATCTGAAAAGCTCAGACAAGAAACACAAATAACAGAGGAAACAAAAGAGCCAAATCTGCAAAGTGATGTCAGTAATACAGAAAAAACAACGGTTGAAGAACATCTGAAACACGATATAAAGTTTCAAGAACCTAATTATATTCCCATACGTGATAATCCTATTGTTTTATCTGTAGGTAATACAGGATGGCAAGTGTCTGATATTTGGAAAGATATTAGATTGGATAATTTTTAATTATTACTTAATTGGTTGATTAAAAATTAAAAGGCTTTTTCTTATGTAATAAAAAAATGGATTTATGTCTAGTCCTTATTATCCAATGATTCTTTATCCACCTTTAGTAAGGCGATTAAGAAATGGTAATTCAAAACAGAAGTATCTCAAAGCTTCTTTTCAAGGCTGCATTACATTACCAGATAAAAATAGTATAGCCAAGCAAGGCGTGAGTGAAAAGGAGTTTTTTCGACATTTACTAGCGGCTTTTCCTGGAAATCTAATTTGTCAAGCGGTTGAATTTGAAATTCCCGGTTATCCTCTACATTACTCGGCTGATTTTATTTTTTATCATCATTTATCTGGGTTAGCCTTAGATATTGAAATTGATGAACCTTATATTGGAGATACAGGTAAACCTCATCACTGTATTGATGTTAGTGATGATAAAATTCGTAATCGTTTTTTCTTAGAGCGTAATTGGGGTGTAATCAGGTTTGCAGAAATTCAGGTGGTGCGTCATCCTTGGAGTTGTTGTAAGATACAGCACTTCCGGCTGTAATGAGGTACACTAGATTAAAATACAAATGCTTTTAAATGAAATCATACTCTGTGGATCTTCGAGAAAAAATAGTTGCTGCGCATATTCAAAAAAACATATCAATCAGGAAAGTAGCTAATATATTTTCTGTGTCAAAAAGTTTAGTACAAAAGCTGGTAAAACAACAAAAAATTGATGGAGATTTACAACCCAAGAAGCGAGGAAAACCACAATTTAGTCATCTGACAAATGCGGACATAGATTTAAGAGAATTGGTTGAAGCAAATTCGGATGCAACATTGATAGAATTGTGTGAATTATTTGCAGATAAAACTGGTAATTGGGTAGGTCGAAGTGCAATGTGTTCTGCATTACAGAAATTAGGATTAAATCGTAAAAAAAAAACAACGCGGAGTACCCAAGCAGGAACAGAAAGAGTTCTGAATTTAAGATTAGATTATTGGGATCAGGTCAAAAATATAGAGCCAGAAAATTTAGTATTTCTGGACGAAACTGGTATCCTACTTGGCTTAACGAGGACTCATGCCCGCTCACAACTAGGAGCAAGAGCTTACTCTGTCAAACCCTTTTATCGAGGCTCAAAGGTTACAGTAATTGGAGCTATTAGTATTAAAAAAGTAGTTGCATTAATGACAATGAATGATTCAATGGATGGCAACGCTTTTGAAGTATTTGTTGAAAAGTTTTTAGTGCCACAGTTATGGTCGGGAGCAGTAGTAGTAATGGATAATTTATCCGCACATAAACGAGATTCAATTGTGTCAATGATTGAAGCTGTTGGTGCTTCAGTTCTTTGTTTATCCTCATACTCTCCTGATTTTAATCCAATTGAATTATGGTGGTCACAACTCAAATCTTTCTTACGTAGCTTTACTCCAACCACAACAGAAATGGTTGATAAGCTAATCTCAGTTGCACTCGACTTAATAAATCCTCAACATTTAAGAAACTGGTTTGCTAGTTGCTGCTACTGTACCTCATAACAGCCGGAAGTGCTGTAATTGCTCAAACAATTGCTAAGTTAACAGGGGATAATAGTGTGTTTATGGTGTTGCAAAGATTAGCTGATGTGCCTTTACAAAAATGCTGGACAAGGCGTGAATCTAGGTTGATGGCTAAGAACAATTATCGTCTATCTTATCTGCCTAAAAAGGTAAAGTAAAGCCAGATATAATGACAGTTCAATTGTAATTGTTGATTAACAATACCATAAGCATTCAGCTATCAGTAATCAGCCTTTTTCAGCAATAAGTAAAGATTCAGAAATTGCAATTTCAGGAATCTTATCTGCATCTGTTTATTTTCACTCTTTGTATTTCTATATTTCAGGTACATAGCTGACGGAAACCGACGGCTAAATGCTTACATAATACCTAATATTAGCCGACTGTTCCCCCAGGACATTCAGAGGATAGGGTAAGTTTTGCGATTGGCTACGCCAGTGCCGGATACTGTTGGCGAATGTAATACATATTTGTATTTTTAAGTATTACGTAAGCTCAAACCTTTAATCTGTGGTTGCGGCTTTTAGTTGTAACACATTTGTTTGTGAGTTTGTAACACTTTTGCCAACAGTAACCGCCAGTGCCGATAGCGTAGCGTGGCGTAAGCCATAGGTATTGAGCCGAGATACGAGTAAAAACCTGCAAGATGGTCTGGAAACGCTTGCTGTGCATGAATTTCAAGAATTCCTACCCCCATCCTTATAAGGTCTCCCACACAGAGGACAAAACTTATACCTCAACGACACCACCAACTCACCACAATTGGCACAACTAGCCCGCAAAGGTGTACCGCATAGATAACAAAACCTAGCCCTAAGTTCACTCCACATCGAATCCACAGAACCACCAGGATTCCAACATTGAGGACAAAACTTAACCCCTTGAACCGCAGAAACTTCCTCCCCCTTAATCACAGCATCCAAATACTCTTGGGGTACACCCAGAGCCACCGCTAACCCACCAAGAGTGCGGCGATTAATCGAAAGCGTCAAACCCCGCTCAATCTTACCCACAGAACGAGAATGGATACCAGCAGCATTCGCCAAATCAAACTGAGTCAACCCAAGAGCCTTCCGCAGACGTAAAACATAAGCAGCAAGAGATTCACCAGGTCGAGGAGTCTTAAAAGTATCCATAAAAAACTGTCAACTAACTCATCAAAAGATATATAATTTATAGATAAAAAACCTGATATTAAAGACATAAATTCCAGTGAAAACGGCCATAACATTAGCCACCGTAGCCAAAGAATTTTTAGAAAGGACTGGACTAGCACCCAGCACCAAAGAAACCTACGAATTAACCCTATTAAAATTCCTGGCAGAGTATGGAAATTGGCCAATAGAAATTATCAGTAAACAAACATTAGTAGAGTATCTAAACAGCCTCAACCATTTAAAATACACAACCCACCACAAGCATCAAGCAATACTGCAAAGCCTATTTAACTTCGCAGTAGAACAAGAGTATATAAAAATCAACCCCATCCGGGGACTAAAACAACGTCAACCAGAGCGAGAAAAAGGAGAACACAAAACCGACAACACCATCAGATACCTAACACCAGAACAACTCTCAATACTCTATCAAGCAGTAAAAGACGACCTGCGAATGAACGCCATAATTCACCTATTGCATCGCACAGGATGTAGAATAGGAGAGCTTTTAGCCCTAAACTTATCAGACATAGACATCAAAAACCAGAAATTCCAAGTATTAGGTAAAGGCAACAA